>JAFGIU010000010.1 GCA_016929445.1 Candidatus Omnitrophota bacterium | reverse complement strand
TCAATATGGTCCGTGCGGGTGAGGCCAGCGGCGCCCTGGATGAAATCCTGGACCGTCTGGCCAGCTATATGGAAAAGTCGGTGTCCATGACCCGGAAGGTCAAGTCGAGCATGACCTATCCGGTCGTGGTCATGAGTATGGCCTTGCTGATTACCCTGGGCCTCATCCTCAAGGTCATTCCCACCTTTAAGGATGTGTTTTCTTCCCTGGGCGGGCAATTGCCCGTTCCGACTCAGATCCTGATCAGCTTCAGCGATTTTCTCCGCGGCAATATTCTTTGGGTGGGCGGTGTGCTCTTTGGGATTGGTTTTGTGATCCAGCGCTGGTCCAAAACAGTCGGGGGTAAGAGGGTCCTGGACAGGCAGGCCCTGAAGTTACCTGTGATCGGAGATCTGCTGCGCAAGGTGGCGGTGGCCCGCTTTGCCCGCACCCTGGCCACCCTGATTCGAAGTGGGGTGCCCATTCTCAATGCCTTGGAGATTGTGGGCAAGACTGCCGGCAATGTGGTGATCGAGGAAGCGGTCGAGGATGTCCGGGCGAATATCCGTGAGGGGGCCAATATGGCCGAGCCCCTGGCCAAGAGCGGAGTTTTCCCCCCGATGGTGGTGCGGATGATCAGTGTGGGGGAGCGCACCGGGGCTCTGGAGAGCATGCTCGGCAAAGTGGCGGATTTTTACGAGGAGCAGGTGGATGCTGCCGTGAGCGCAATGACCAGTTTGATCGAGCCGCTTATTATCGCATTCTTGGGTATTGTGATTGGGGGCATCGTCATTGCAATGTTCCTGCCTATCTTCAAGCTGACACAAGTGATCAGCGCCTAGGACAGCCCAAACTTACGTATTCCGTTGACTCACAGGCAGTTCTGTGCTAAAATTTACAACGGTGTAAGTTATTATAAGTAGCTCTTCCAAGGGATGTAGGGGACACAAGAGAAGGAGACTGCAATTATGCTTCGGACCAAACAAACTCAGCGTGGTTTTACCCTCGTTGAAATCATGATTGTTGTGGCCATTATTTCTCTGGTCGCAGCGATTGCGATTCCCAACTTGCTGCGAGCCCGGCACAATGCGAACGAGACCGCAGCCGTGGCTTCGACCAGGAGCATCAGCTCCGCATGTGAAAGTTTTAGGGCGGCCCAGACTCCGCCGGCCTATCCGGTCAACTTGGCTGCCTTGTCGGCGGCGAACCCTCCCTATATTGATGCCAGCGTATCCGGGGCAACGAATGCGGCAACCTCTAGGCAGGGATATTTCTTTACCTACAATCGTGTCAACAACAACCAGTACACTCTGACGGCCCAGCCTGCGACCGTAGCGGTTACGGGAACTCGGGTGTTCTTTGTGGATGAAACGGGTGTGATCCGTCTCAACAACGCTGCAGGGCCGGCAGTCGAATAATAAGGCGTTTTGTGACCACAAGGCACAAGGGGGAGTCGAAAAGAGATCAATCCTGTCGCGGGCTCACTCTTTTGGAAGTGGTGTTCGCTGCGGGTGTGCTGGTTCTTACCTTAACAGGCCTGATGGGACTTCTCCTTGCCTGCTTTGCCATGAATGAACAGGCCAGAAGTATGACTTTGGCCATGAGTTCGGCAGAGCTGCATCTGGAGCGAGTCCGGAACACGGTCTTCGATAATATCCAGACTCAATTCGACGGTTCTCGCTTTGATGTGCCTGGGCTCAGTCCCGGGGATTCAGAGGGGAGTATCACAGTGACTCCGCTTAACGCGGAGCTTCTTGAGGTGAGGGTCGCCATTTCATGGCGCGGCAAAGGCGGGCGCATTTATGGTGAGGACCTGAATCTCGACGGAGTATTGCAGGCGGCTGAGGACAGCAACCTCAATGGCGTATTGGATAGTCCGGTGCAGCTGACTACCTTAGTGACGAGGCCCTGATGTCCCGGAGACGGGGAGTCACACTCGTAGAATTGATGGTGACTGTGGCGGTTGTAGGGGTTGTGACCGCAATCGGCACAGGTGCCTTGATCAGCGGCCGGCGCGGCTGGCAGGCCAGTGAAAACCAAATTGCGATCCAGCGCTACGCGCGACAGGGGCTCCAGCGGATGTCAAAGGAACTCAAACGTGCAAGCGCTTCGACGGTCGTAGGGGTTCCCGCGGATGGATCGGGCCATAATTCGATCCAGTTTCAAATTGCCGAGTCCTTTGATTCTAATAGCGGCAATATCGTGTGGTCCCAGCCGGTTCGGTATGTTTTGGGGGGAGCGGACGGCGAACAACTCATTAGAAGCCAAGGAGGACAGACGGAGATTTTGGCCAATTACATCAGCTCCGTGACCTTCGCCCGCTCCAATGCAGATCCCAATCTGGTGGCTGTCACGGTGCAATCGCGCAAGACGGCCTTGAACCAACGAACGGAGCAGATCAATCTTTCTTCAGAGATTCGCCTCCGGAACTAAACAGTTAGCCGGCAATCGGGGGATGGTCCTGATTGGGTCTTATTTGGTGATCGCCTCGGCTATCACGCTGAGCTCGGCCTACTTGGCCCGCAGTTTTGCGGAGCTGCGCATGGCCGAAACCTACCTGAATACCTACCAATCTTTCTACTCTGCTGAGGCGGGAGCCAACCGCACACTTCAGTGGCTGCGCTCTTTACCCGGGCCGCCGTCCGGGATCGAGGCCTTTGACCCTTTTGAAAACAGCCCGGATCCGTCTTATTCCGTGAGTGTGGATCCCTATGACGGGAATCCTACGAACATTCTCAAGCGCTACCGGATTACCGCGCGCGGATTCGGGGGGGACCTTGCCAATCCCAAGGCTGCCAGACAGGTGATCATGGAAGTGGAGATGGGAAATTTTGCGCAGTATGTTTACGCCACAGACTCTGAGAAGATGCCCTGGAACAACGATATGTACACAGTCTGGTTTGTGACCCGGGATCAGTTGGACGGGCCGGCGCATACCAACGGGCAGATGAACATCTCCGGAGATCCCGTATTTGAGGGCCAGGTGACGACCGTGGACTCTTCCTTAAACTACATGCACGGAGGCCCCCCGGAGGACAACCCGGAATTCAACGGATCTTTGGAGCTGGGTTCTACGTCCGTGACTTTACCTTCCCGGGTCACGGAGCTGCGAAGCGCAGCCGCGACCGGCGGGTTGACTTTCTCAGGGGACACCCTCATTCAGCTCAATGCGGACGGCACCATGACCTATACCAATTTTGCCTCCGGCCAGGTCAATGTCACGGTCCCTGTGCCCAATAACGGGGCCGTGTTTGTGGATGAGGGGGAGCTGCATGTGTGGGGCACCGTGGACGGTTCGCTTACGGTGGGTGCATCGGGAAATATTTTTATTGAGGACAATTTGGTCTACAAGGACAACCCGGTGAGTGTGCCGGAGTCCGATGACTATCTGGGGATCATTTCAGAGAGCAATGTGTTGATTCCTCCGGGTGCGCCGGATGATTTGTATATTCATGGCAGTGTAATGGCTCTAAGTGATTATTTTTCGGTGGAAGAGTGGTACGGGGACAGGAAGGGGACCCTTCATCTCTATGGCGGGGTCATACAAAAACACCGGGGTGCGGTAGGAAGCTTTGATTCACGCACAAACGAAATTGTGAGCGGGTATCAGAAGGATTACCATCATGACCCGCGTTTCAAGATCAAGCCGCCCCCCTACTACCCGGATACAGGCGCCTATCGCGTCCTGATGTGGGCCGAGCAGTAAAATGGATCCTTACCGGATGATTAAATTGGCTTTGGGGTCCGCGGGCTTGGGCTGCCTGTTGTTTCTTGTAGCCTGGCTCTTATGCCGGCCCAATTTGCCGTCTCCGGTCGAGGCCGGGGTCCCGGCGGCGCAGGCCACGGCCGGGGCATTGGTTCCGAGACTTTCCTCGGGGCAAGAGGCGAAGTTTGACCGGGTCTTTGACTCATGGGACCGGAAAGCGGCTTATAGGAGTGCAGCCCAGTCTTCTATGGATCCGGCAGAACGGGAATCATTGGCGCGCCGGATTCAGCCTCCGGCCCGGCAACCGGCCGTCGAAGTCCAGGGGGCTGTTCCTTTGCCGTCGCGTACCGAAAGGCTTTTGCAGGTTCAGTCGGCAGCCCAGCTTGAGTCAATGCTGGCCCAGGAGTGCGGCGGGGGGCCGGGTTCAGAAATTATGGAGTTCATTGATTCCGGGGATCGTTTAATTTACTAGAGAAAAACCATGCCACTAGACCGATTCAAAAACAAGACCAAGGGAAAAAAGAAAGCTAAGAAGGCAAAGCGTCCTTCTGCTGTCGGTCTGGATTTGGGAACGACTAGTATCAAAGCTGTTGAACTGAGCTTTGGGACCAGTCCTCCGACAGTGGAGTCTGCGGTGCTTCAGTTACATGATACGGCCCCGGAGGATAGCGCGCAGTTAGCCAAGGTCGTGCGCCAGGTGCTGGACCGCCTGCAGCCCTCGGCCAAGAAGATCAATGTGAGTATTTCCGGACAACCGGTAGTGGCCCGCTTTGTTCACATGCCCCGAATGTCGTTGGACGAAATTTCCAGCGCGGTTCGCTTTGAGGCCCAGGATCGAATCCCCTTTGAAATCGACGAAGTTATTCTGGACCACCAGGTCCTCTCCCAGGAGGGGAACAGCATGTTTGTCCTCCTGGTGGCGGCCAAGAAAAACGCAGTGGAACAGCGTCTTGAAGTGCTGCGTCAAGCCGGTTTGGAGGTTGGAGTTTTGGATGTGGACTTTTTTGCGGTCAGCAATTGCTTCCAACAGTGGTTGCTCAATCACGAGGACTGGATCGCGGAAGGGCAGGAGAAATCCACGGCCCTGTTGAATATCGGTGGTCGCGTCACCAGCATCAATGTGCTCAACGGCAGCACTCTTTGTTTGAGCCGGGACATTTTGGTTGGCACCGAGGAGATTTTGCGTCTGGGGCGTGCGGCATTGGGAAAACTTGTCAATGAGACGCGTATGTCCTTGGATTATTATGAGAGTCAGCTGGGGAGCCGGGTCGATGCCATCCTGCTGGGCGGGGGAGGGGTCCATGTTACGGGAACCGCGGAGTTTATTAAGGAACAACTCGGG
Source organism: Candidatus Omnitrophota bacterium (assembly GCA_016929445.1). Taxonomy (NCBI): domain Bacteria; kingdom Pseudomonadati; phylum Candidatus Omnitrophota; species Candidatus Omnitrophota bacterium. The sequence continues at coordinate 5,322 of JAFGIU010000010.1, read as the reverse complement.
GTGCCCACCGACACCTGGGATCCCTTGAGTGGCTTTGAGGTGGTTCCCCGTTTGGCCGAAGAGGGTATCGAAAAGATTAAACACCAGCTTGCTGTGAGTCTGGGATTGGCTTTGAGGTAGAGCATGTTTATCCAAATCAATTTGCTGCCGGATGCCCGGTCGGGGAGGAGACGCAAGGCGCTAAAGCTGCCGGCCAAGCAACTGGTCACAATTGCGGCTGCGGTTGTGATCCTGGCCGCGGTTGGGATAGGGGCGGTGGTTTTCTTAAGGGGACAGGGCCGGCGTGAATACGCGGCTCTTACCCAGGAAATGCAAGTCTTGGAACCACAACGCCAGCACTTAGCCCAACTGCAGAAGCGATGGGGCAAGTTGGGGCACCGGACTTCTTTGCTGGGTTCCATGGAGGAGACCCGGGCGCTTTGGGCCGGAAAGCTGGAACGGCTCTCCGCTGCGGTGCCCGGACTCTTATGGCTTACCGAACTGGTGGTGGATGACGAGGGGAGCGTTGAAATCAAAGGCACGGCTTTGCAACAAGGTGAAGAAGGGGGGGCCAAGGCGGTCGGAGAATTCATGAAAGCCTTGCGGGATGATGAGCTCTTTTCCTCCCACTATGTTGAGATCGAACTCCAATCCATGCAGCGGCGGCGTATCGAGAACGTGCAAGTCATGGACTTTGCTTTGGGGGCTGTTCCCAAGAAGCCCGGAGAAGGAGCGGAAGTGGTACCAGTTTCCTCTGAAGGAGGGGTCTAAGACGCATGGACCGTAAGAAAATCGAAGTCCTGGCACTGGCGGGTTTATTGGTGCTCATTGCCTGTGTGCTGGTCTTTCAAGTGGTTATTGCGCCGCGCCGTGCCGCGCAGAGGGCTGCTGCCGCCTATGCAGGCGCAGGGGTGACAGTGACTTCTTCGCTAAGCTCTTTGCGAAGCCAGGTCCAGGCCGCGCGCGCCCAAGTTTCGCAGATCACCCGTTTGGAGTCGGAGGTCTCCAGCATGGAAGCCGTTCTCAAGGAGTTGGAGGCGCGCCTCATGGATCCGAATGAAATTCCGGTTTTTTTGGATCAGCTTTCGGGTCTGGCCGAACAATCCGGGGTTGAAATTGTCCGGGTTCAGCCTGTTAGCGAGACTCCCTCCGGCCCGGAGGAAGAAGCGCCTGTGTACCGGCAGTTTCCTGTGGCAGTAGAGGCCCTGGGCAGTTTTGAGGGATTGACCCAGTTTGTGAGCCGCCTGGAGACCCAGCAGCGAATCATGCGCGTCACCAATCTGCGGATTCAAGGGGCTGACGATACGCCCACCAAACACCGGGTGCGTATGGTGGTAAGCGCTTATATGCAGGAGGTCAGGGCGGAATGAGATTCACACAGGTTCTGCTGATTGGTTTCTTGTTTTTGGGCATTTCCGGGGTTCCTGCCCGGGCTCAAGTCGGCGAGGAAGCCCCTCCCTCTGCCAGTCTCCGCCGGGATCCTTTTATTCCGATCGTCCTCGAAGACGGAAGCTTCTATTTTGAAGAAGAGAGTATTGAGCTTCTTCCGGACGTTAAACTGGAGGATATTCATTTGGAGGGGATTGTGGGGGATCCTCAGGGCGGGAACGCCTTTGTCCTGATCAACGGAGAAGTCCTTCGTGAGGGCGATTCCGTCCACGGATTTATCCTTTCCAAGATCCGCAGTGAGTCCGTGGTTTTATTGACAGGACGGGGTGAGGTTGTGGTACAACTAGTTGAATAGACAGTGAGTTACGCTCAGGAGGCGATCGTGAGGCCGGAATTGAGGACAGGATTGAACAGCTGGGCCCATAAAATTTGGATTGTGCTGTTACCGATTGTCCTCCTTACACTTACATCTGAGTGTTTTGGTGTGGAGACTGCAGTCGTCACCGTTCACGAACAGGGCGAGTCCATGGCAGACCCGAATTTGGCCGCCGAAGCGGCTGAACCGGTTGCCGGGGATTCCGAGGTGGCTGACGGGAATGTGACGGTAGACTTCAAAGATGCCGATATCCGCAATGTCCTCCGAATTCTCTCTTACAAGGGCGGGGTCAATATCGTGGCCGACCAGGAGGTCGAGGGCACGGTGACCATGCGTCTGGTGGATGTGCCTTGGGAAAAGGCCTTGCAGGTCATCCTCAAGACTTACGGACTGACCTATGAACGGGACAACAATATTATCCGTGTGACCACTTTAGCCAAGTTACAGCGTGAGGAATTGGTGACGCAGGTTTTTTCCCTGCGCTATTCCAAGGCCGAGGATACTTTGGCATCTGTGCAGACAATGCTTACGGACCGGGGCCGGATTCAGGTGGATGAACGGACCAACCGCTTGATTGTTTCGGATGTGCCCAGCAACTTGGTTAAGGTTCAGGAGGTCATCGATCAGATTGACCAGCGTACCCGCCAGGTTCTGATCGAGTCCAAGATTGTGGAAACCACCTTGGACGACAACGAAAGACTGGGGATTGACTGGACAATCAAGGCCACAGCCGGCGGGGCCAGCCGGCCGATCACCACTCCTTTTAACAATTATGGCCGGGATCGGGATATGTACCCGACCGTGGAGAGCACTGCGAGCCAGAGTGTCGAAGAAGTCAATGGGGTGGATACTATTCGAACGGAGATTGAAACTGATTTTCCTTTGAAGGGCTATATTTTGGATCCGCAGAATTCGCTTCGCCTCGGCCAGTTCCCCATGGCTGTAGCAAGCGATTTTGCATTTGGTACTCTGGATTTTACAAAGTTTCAGGCGGTACTGGAAATTCTGAAGTCGCGTTCGGACACGAAAATTGTCTCGAATCCGAATATTGTGACTCTGGACAATCAAGAGGCCGAAGTGGTTGTGGCTCAGACTTTCAATATTCCGCTGTATGAGAGGAACCCTTCCACGGGTTCTTTGGAAATTACGGATTACGAAGAACGGCAGATCGGCGTGACTCTGAAGGTAACACCGCACGTGAACGATGCTGGGGACATCGTGGTGAATTTGGAACCGACGGTGAGCGCCTTTTTGCAGTTCGACACGATTGGAGAGGTCACAGCCCCGCGCTTTTCAACGCGGAAGGCCGTGACCCAGGTAATGGTCAGAGATGGAGAAACGATCGCCATCGGCGGGTTGATCTCAGAGCTCACCCTCGATGTCGAGAAGAAAGTGCCGATTCTTGGCGACCTTCCTGTTGTGGGATATTTGTTCAAAAAGATTGAAAGCGGAGTTGATCGAACCAATTTGATTTTCTTTGTGACAACTCGTCTGATGGATTCTGGTCAAGGGGCAACAATTGCGACAGCCATGAATAACGTGGGGGATGAGCCGTCTACAGCGGCAGCTCCTGCGCCCTAATACCGGGAATCTTCTTCCCACACGCTCGCCAAGACCTCGGCACGTAGCGAGGTCTAACAAATGTCTAAAGAAATATTGATTGCCGTTGACCACGGCGAGAAACGGGTGGCTGTGCTTGAAAACGGCCGCCTGGAAGAATTCTACGCCGAGCGGTCCGAAGGCCAGCGTCTGGTAGGCAATGTCTATAAGGGCGTTGTGGACTCCGTTGTTCCGGGCATTCAAGCCGCATTTATCAGCTTGGGCCTGGAAAAGAACGGGTTTTTGTATGTTTCCGATGTGGTCGGTGCACTGAACGAATACGAGGACGATGTGCTCTGGGATTACCAGGGCCGCAAGCAAAACGACCGGCGAAAGTCGGAGCAACGCATTGAGAATCTGCTGAAGAAGGGGCAGGAGGTTTTGATCCAGGTGGTCAAAACCGCGATCGGCACCAAGGGCGCCCGCCTCACCACCCACCTCACCTTACCGGGACGGTTTCTGGTTATGATGCCCTTTGATGATCATAAGGGCGTTTCCAAGCGTATTCCCGACGACCGGGAACGGCAGCGTCTGCGGGGGATTTTGGAGAGCATCCGGACTCCGGAGGGCATCGGGCTGATTGTCCGTACAGCCGCGGCGGGGTGCTCCGAAAAAGACATGGTTCGCGATGCCAAGTACCTCTTGGGTCTGTGGAAGAATATCAAGAAGCAGGCCACGCGCGCACCGGCTCCGTCGCTGATTCACAACGAGCTCGACGTGGTCAAGCGCACCATGCGGGACAGCCTGACCGATGCCGTGGACCGGGTCTTGGTGGACAACAAAGAAGAGCACCGCGAGATTCTCAGTTTCATGAGGCCGTTAATGCCGGATCTACGCAATAGGGTTCATTTTTACGGGGATAGCGTGCAGCTTTTGGAAAAGGCGGGGGTGGAGGAGCAGATTCAGCACCTTTACGACCGCGAGGTCAAACTCCCCAGCGGAGGAACGGTCGTGATTGAGCAGACCGAAAGCTTGGTGGCTATCGACGTCAACAGTGCCAAGTTCACGGGTCGCAAGAACCTGGAAGATACGGCCTTTGTCACAAATAAAGAGGCGGCCCGGGAACTGCCCCGGCAAATCCGCTTGCGGGATTTGGGCGGGATCATTATCATCGATTTTATCGATATGGAGGAGGCCGCCCACCGGCGCGAGGTGCTTTCGGAGCTCCAGAGGGCAATGGCCGATGACCGGGCGCGCACCAATATTCTCAGTATTTCGGAGCTGGGCCTGGTGGAAATGACCCGCCAACGAATGCGCAAGAGTGTGGAGGGCGTGGCTCTCAAGGAATGCCCTTATTGCGCAGGACGGGGCGTGGTGAAGTCCGCTTCGACCGTAGCCATTCAGACCCTGAGAAAGTTGCGCTCTCATCTCCAAAAAACCCGTGCGCGCCAGCTTACCGTGGCAGTGCATCCGGAGGTGGCGGCCAGTTTGATGGAGAACGGACGCCGTTATGTCAATCAGGTGGAGCGTACTTTCCGGGCGCGTATTGATTTACGCGCGGACATTGCCCTTCATATCGAAGACGTCAATATTTTGAATTAGACAAGGAGCCATACGATGCCAGTCACCGTAAGAATTCCGACCCCGCTGCAGAAACTGACCGCCAACAAGGCGGAGGTCAAAGCCGAGGCAGGGACGATTAATGCGTTAATCTCGATCTTGGACTCAGATTATCCGGGCCTCAAGGATCGCATTTGTGATGAAGCAGGCAAGGTCCGTCGCTTCGTCAATATCTATGTCAATGAGGAAGATATTCGTTTTCTCGAAATGGAAGGCACGGCTCTTAAGGACGGGGACGAGGTCTCGATTATCCCTGCGATTGCAGGTGGCGCGCGTTAAGTGCCGGAGCTTTCTGAGTCCCAAATAGAGCGTTATAGCCGGAACATTGTGCTGCGGGAAGTCGGCGGCCGCGGGCAGCGGAAACTTTTGCAATCCAAGGTGCTGGTGGTGGGTGCCGGAGGTTTGGGCTCCCCGTGCAT
>JAFGIU010000009.1 GCA_016929445.1 Candidatus Omnitrophota bacterium | reverse complement strand
GGTGAGGATCAGGCCCGAGGCGCCCACCAGTGAACCCGCGATGATGAGCACTGTATTGGAAAGCACAAAACCCGTGGCTGCGGCGGCCAGGCCCGAGTACGAATTGAGCAGCGCGATGACCACCGGCATGTCCGCGCCCCCGATGGGAAAGACCAGGAGCACGCCGAGGACGGAGGCTACGGCCACCAGGATCCAGTACCACTGCATTTGCACAGGCTGCAGCACAACCATCACAGCCAGCCCCAAAGAGGCCAAAGCGACCAGAGCGTTGACGATTTGCTGGCCCGGGAAAAAGACCGGCTTCTTGAAGAGAAGCTCCTGCAGCTTGTCAAAGGCCATCAAGCTGCCCCAGAAGGTGACGGCTCCGATGAGTCCCGAAGCTGCCGTGGCCACCGTGAGCTGAGCCGGCGGGCTGAGCGGCAGGCTGTTGACCTCGATGAGCGCCGCGCCCGCAACCAAGACCGAGGCGGCGCCCCCGAACCCGTTGAAAAGCGCGACTAGCTGCGGCATGCCGGTCATTCGGATTTTGACCGCGAGCACTGTTCCGGTAAGGCTCCCCAGGACGATACCCGCAAGGATCCACTCAAAGCTGAGAATTTGTTTGTCGAAGAGGGTGACCACCACGGCCAATAGCATGCCCCAGGCGCCCAGCCAATTACCTCGAACCGCAGTGCGCGGGTGCGTCAGGCCCTTCAGCCCAAGGATAAAGAGGACCGAGGCCACCAGATACGCGAGGTTGATCAGTGTAGGGCTCATCTCACTTCTTCCTGCTAAACATTTGGAGCATCCGGTTGGTCACAAGAAAGCCGCCCACCACATTGACGGTGGCAAAGACCACGGCCGCAAAACCCAGGATGGTTGTCAGTTGGCTTTGCTGCGCACCCGAGGAAAGAAGCGCGCCTATTAAGGTAATGCCCGAGATCGCGTTGGAGCCGGACATGAGCGGCGTGTGCAGCGTGGGCGGAACTTTGGTAATAATCTCAAAGCCCACAAAGATGGCCAATGCAAAAATCGTTAGAACCAAAACAAAGGATGATTCCATTATGCCTTTCCTCCGGCGGGCGCGAGCGCCTCTTTGACGCGCTCGTGCAGGACTTCGCCCCCTTGGCAAACCAGGGTGCCGCTGACGATCTCGTCTTCCATATTGAACTCGAGCTTCCCTTCCTTTGTGAGGTGCAGCAGGAGCGTAGTGAGATTCTTGGAATACATTTGGCTCGCGTGATAGGGCACGGTGCTCGGCAGGTTGGCCGGGCCCAGGATGGTGACGCCCTTGTGCTCCACAACCTGGTCCGGTTTTGTGAGCTCACAATTGCCGCCGCGCTCGGCCGCGATGTCGATGATGACGCTGCGGGGCGCCATCTTTTCCACCATGGGCTGCGTGACCAGGATGGGGGATTTGCGGCCCGGGATCGCGGCTGTGGTGATGACCACGTCGTTCCCGGCCAGCACATCGCCCATGAGCTCGCGCTGGCGGGCCAAAAATTCCTCGCCCTTTTCCTTGGCGTAGCCGCCCTTATCCTCGGCATCCCCTGTTTCCAGATCCAGCTCCACAAACTTGGCGCCCAGGCTCTGGACCTGTTCCTTCACAGCCGGGCGGATATCATAGGCCTGCACCACCGCGCCCAAGCGCTTGGCTGTGGCAATAGCTTGCAGCCCAGCAACCCCCACGCCGATGATCAAAACCTTGGCAGGCGAAACCGTGCCCGCGGCTGTCATGAACATGGGAAACATCTTGGGAAGAGTGTTTGCAGCCAGGAGCACGGACTTGTAACCCGCAATCGTACCCATGGAACTGAGGGCGTCCATGCTCTGGGCGCGCGTGATGCGCGGGATGAGCTCCATAGAAAGATGTGTAACCCCTTTTTCTAAAGCAGGTTGTAATCCGCCAGGCGCCCAAAGGGGCTCGGAAAAGCCAAAGAGCACCTGGCCCTTGCGATAGAGGGACGCGTCCGATGCCCCGGCCTTGGGGTTCGCGCCCAGCAACCGGACCTGCGCGAGAATCCCGGCCTTTTCGAAAAGCTCTTTGCGGGAGGAGACAACCTGGGCGCCCTTCTCGCGATAGGACGCGTCCGGATAGCCGGCAAGATCCCCCGCGCCGCTTTCCACAAGTATTTCGTGGCCCGCCTTTTGAAGCTGCGGCAGGTTGGCGGGGATCAGCGCGACCCGTTGCTCGTTGGGATAGGTTTCTTTAGGAATGCCGATACGCATAAGGCGGGTATTCTAACTAATTTGAGTCCCCTTTGTCCATCAGGACCCGGTGCCAGGCACCGGTGCCAGGCACCGGTGCCTGACACCGTGAAACAAAACGGGTACAATATTTCTTTTTTGCAGAGGTAGGGGATCCCAACAGGGGCAACGCAACTCAAGGAGGTACCCAGTGCACCGAAGTATCGCTTCCATCACCCTGGCCATTGTCATCGCAGTCATGGTCTTTGTGCCCGCCGCGCAAGCCGCAACCTTCAAAGTCGACCCCGCGCACAGTGCGGTCACTTTCAAGATCCGCCACTTTGTCACAAAGGTGCCGGGCCGCTTCTCCCAGTTCAACGGAACGATCGAAATGGAACAAAGTGACCCTGCGACTCTCCAGGTGGATTTCGAAGTTGCCGTGGGCAGCATCAACACCGATAACGAAAGCCGGGACGGCCACTTGCGCTCACCGGACTTCTTTGACGTGGGCAATTTCCCCACAGCAAGCTTCAAGAGCACCGAAGTCCAGGGGAGTGAGGCAGGCATGGCCTTTGTCACCGGAGACTTCACCTTGCACGGCGTGACAAAGCAAATTCAAATCCCGGTGCAGCTTCTGGGAATCATGCCCGCGGGCGAGGGCAAAACAAAGGCAGGCTTTGAGACCCGCTTTGTCATCGACCGCAGGGATTACGCGGTTTCCTGGAATAAGGTTGTGGAAGGATCCGGCATACTCGGCGATCAAGTCGAGCTCTACGTCAGCGTGGAAGCGGATTCGATCTAAGTCTCAAGGGGACGGTTCTCACATAACCTCATGGCGCACATGGGGTTGGCGAGAACCGTCCCTACACTCTGGGAGGAAGGCCGGGCAAACTCAACACCGGACGGTTGTTGAACTGCGGCAACTGGGGCGGACTCTCCTCCAACTTCTGCAAAATGACCTCCAGGGCCTTGGCGAGCTGGGCGTCCTTGCCCGCCGCATAGTCCTGGGGCCGGTTGTCCACTTCAATGTCGGGATCCGTGCCGTAATTCTCCACGCCCCAGCCCACATCCACGAACCAGAAGGAATACTCGGGCTGCGTGGTAAGACTCCCGTCCACCAGCCCGTGCGTCGGGCATATCCCGATCACCCCGCCCCAGGTGCGCTTCCCAACGAGAGGCCCGATCTTCATCAACTTGAAACAGTGCGAAAAGATATCCCCGTCCGAACCCGCCAACTCATTGGTCAACGCCACCACCGGGCCGAACACGGAATCCGAAGGATACGGCTCAGGCGCACCCCAACGCTTCAAATCATACCCGATGCGCCTGCGCAACAACTTCTCCAGAATAAGCTGCGACACATTCCCGCCTCCGTTAAAGCGCACATCCACCAGAAGCGCCTCGTGATCGACCTCCGACAAATAGTAACGATGAAACTCCGAATAGCCCAGCGGCCCCATATTGGGAATATGCACATAGCCCACGCGCCCGTCACTCGCCTCATGAACACGGCGCCGGTTCTGCTCCACCCACTCGCGGTACCGCGCCGGCATCTCATTGCCCAAAGTCTTAACCACCACGGTGCGCGGTTGGCCGCCGCCGGCTCCGGCCACCGTAAGCTCCACAGACAAGCCCGCCTGATTCACCAAATGCACTCCCGGCGGATCACCGGGCCCCAAACGCCTGCCGCCGATCGCCAGCAAAGCATCCCCCTCGGCAATACCCGCGCCGGGCGCGCGCAACGGCGAATTCTTGCGCGTATCCCAACTGTCGCCTTTCACAATATGCGAAAACACATAGGCCCCGCGATCCGGCTCAAAGCGAAGATCCGCAGCCAAGTGGCCCAGGCGGTATTGCGGCACCGGCCGGTAATCCCCGCCCAGCTCATAGGCGTGCGAAGTCCCCAACTCACCCTGCATCTCCCACATTAAATCCGAAAACTCCGTGCGGCTCGCCACCTTGTCGAGCAAAGGCAAATACCGCTGGTACACGCGCTCCCAATCCACGCCCGACATATCGGCCACCCAAAAATGATCGCGCTGCAAGCGCCAAGCCTCGCGGTACATCTGATTCCACTCATCCGGAGGATTCACCGAAACCCGGATGCGCCCCAAATGAATCCAACCGGTTTTGCGCGAAGGCGTGTCCTTTTCCGCTTCCTCGTCCGGTTTCTCGCCGGCCTTAAGAGCGCGCAGGCGGTGGTCCGTGCGGTAAAGCAAAGTGCTGTTATCCGCAGACACGCGGTACTCGATCACGTCCTTAATCAAAACTTCGGCCTTCTGATCCTCAAAGTCGAAAGCCATCAGCGAGCCCTTGGAATCATCTTCATCTTCCAGGACTTCCTGGCCCAAACTCCCCTCCACCGGAAAGGCCAAATAAAGAACCTTGCCGGGCAACCCGCTGATCTGGCTATACAATCCGTCCGCAGCCGGAAAAGCCGTCACGCGGTCCTCAATCCCCTCCAAATCAATTTGAACGGGCTTCTTCTTACGGGACACATCTCCTCCGGCGCTCCTCGCAGGATCAAGGGACGTATCTCCCTCGGAGATGCGTCCCTGAGGGTCTTTGTCTCCCCCAAATCCCTTGGGTCCAGGCAAAAATGGAGAGGTTGTATCCTTTTGTAGGGTAACAAGATATGGCCTCATCCCGCGCGGGAAGTTGAGATCGAAATAGTGGTTGTCATAGACCGGATCAAAGGTGCGATAGGAGAGGAAGTACAGATACTTGCCATCCGGATCAAAGGCGGGTTCCACGTCTCGAAACTCAGGACGCGTGACAAAATGTGTTTTGCCCGAAGGCACATGGCAAAGCTTGATCGAACGCGTGCGATGCGTGGCCGCAAAACTGTAAGCGACCCAATTCCCGTCCGGGGACCACGAACAATCTTCAATGCGCCCGAATTTGCAGCGATCCAGCAACTGCACTTTGCGCTCCTCTAAATTCACCCACAAGAGCTCCATGCGATGATTGGAAAGCACCACCTCTTTGCGATCCGGACACACCTTCATTTCAATCGGCCGGCCCAGGTCCAAACCCTCCATGCGATCGCCGTGCTCCGGACGCTCCGGCGAAAACAACTCCAGAGTCTCCTCGCCACCCTGGTCACTCACCACCACCAAAGTCTTCCCGTCCGGCAACCACTGGCCCAAACGGTAGCGCACGCCGTCCCGGCGGCCATACTGCTTCACAGCCTCTTCCCAAAGAGGCATGGTGAAAAGCTTGCCCCGCGTCTCAACGGCTAAAGAATGGCCTTCGGGATGCAGATTGAAATCACTCATGTATTCCGCAGCCTCGACAAACTTGCGGTTGCGCTGCGTGCGCGGGCTGGGGTAATCAATGTCAATGCGTTGCGTTTCGCGGCCCGACGGGTTAAACAGATAGAGGTCGGC
>JAFGIU010000008.1 GCA_016929445.1 Candidatus Omnitrophota bacterium | reverse complement strand
GTGGGGCATGGCGCTGGAGCCCTGCTGGCCTTTTGCAAAAGGCTCTTCTGCTTCGAGGACCTCGGTGCGCTGCAGATGCCGGATCTCCAGAGCAATCTTGTCCAAGGTTCCGCCGATCACAGCCAGGGTGCAGAGATATTCAGCATGCCGGTCGCGCTGCACCACTTGGTTGGAAATATTGGCGGGCTTCAGACCCAGGCCTTTGCACACATGCGCCTCGACTCGAGGACTCAGATGCGCATAGGTGCCGACCGCGCCGGAGATTTTGCCCACGCGCACGGTTTCGCGGGCGCGCTCGAGGCGCTCGCGCTGGCGCATAATTTCATCGTAAAAGAGAGCCAGGACCAGACCGAAGGTCGTGGGCTCCGCGTGCACACCGTGGGTGCGGCCCACCATGACAGTTTCTTTATGGCGCACAGCCTGCTTGGCCAAGGCGCTGAGTAACTTATCCACATTGGCCAGCAGCAGATCCGCGGCCTCCACCATTTGCACGGAAAGGCCCGTGTCCAGCACATCGCTTGAAGTCAGGCCCTTGTGCACATACTTGCCGGCCGGGCCGATGCGCTTGGCCACATCCGTGACAAAGGCAATCACATCGTGCTTGGTCCTTTCCTCAATGCGTTGGATGGAGGCAACGTTGAAATCCGCTTTCGATTTGATCTCGCGGTAAGCGCTTTTGGGGATTTCCCCGAGCTGGGCCAGAGCTTCGCAGGACAGAATCTCGACCTGGAGCATCACTTCAAAGCGGTGCTTATCGGTCCAAATCCGGCCCATTTCAGGGTGCGTGTAGCGTTCGATCATGGCTGTCGGGATCTCACTATTAAACGGGAAGGGCAAAGCGCCCTTGAAGAAGCCCCACTATAGCATGGGGCCGGAAAGGGGGTCAACGGAGAGAGCCGCTACATCGTGTGGCCGCGCATCTTTTCCAGCTGTTCTTGCTGCCGGCGCTGGTCCAGGATCATTCTTTGGCGCTGCTCGTGCTGCAGTTCCTGGCGGCGCTGCTGCATTTCGCGCATGCGCTGAGCCTGCTCGTTGATCTCGTTTTGCTGGACGCGCCGGATTTGCTCCAGCTGCTGGGACTGCTGATGTTGGACCTGGCGGAGATTGTCTTGGAAGGCTTGCATACGCTTCACCTGCTCCAGGGAGCGCTCGGCACGGAGCTGAAAAATACGCTTTTCTTGCTCCTCATGGCTGAGGGATTGGAAAGATTGGAGTTCTTCTTCGCCGAGAATGCGGGCTCGATCCTCATCCGGTAACTCCCAGAAATCGAGCGGGACTGGCGTACTCACCTGCCCCTGCACACCTTGGAGGCGATCCGCACCCTGAGCAGGATGGGAATCGCTACCAGGATCCGCGATCTTGGAACTCACGTTGGAATCCGACTGCTGTGACCATGAAGGCCCGCACAAGAGCACGAGACAGGCAACCCAAAGTGGCAACAGTCTCAAGTAGGTGTGTCTCATTTGAAGAGTTCAGCCGAGCAGACCTGCCAAACGCGAAAGGACCAAATCTTCTAATTGGTCCAGACTAAAAGGCTTAGTGATATAGTCGATCACGCCGAACTGCTTGGCCTCATCCATCACCATATCATTGTCAACGGCCGTAAGGGCGATCACAGGGATCTCCTGGCCGCGCTCCCGCAGCGTACGCAACACATCCATACCCGACATCCCAGGCATCCGCATATCCAAAAGGATCATATGCGGTTCTGATTTGTCGATCGCCTGCAGGGCCTGCTCCCCGTTGTTTGCCTTGGAAACCTCACACCCCTTCTTCAAAAAGAAGTTACCAAGAAAATCGCACAGAGTCTCTTCATCATCCACTACCAGAATTCTGGCCATTCCCCCCCCTTTGAAACAGTCCGGGACAGGCTGTCGTAGTTATTATCGCAGAAAACCCCTTGGAGTCCAGTGAGTTGCGTAGTGCTCACCTCGTTTCACAGTGCCAGGCACCCGTGCCTGGCACCGGTGCCTGGCACCGGCAATCATAGGTAACTTGGTCAACAATAGGAATATCCCTTGACTGCCCCAAAGCATTGGATATACTAACTCTCTTATTGTGTCCGCCCCTAAAACTCAAGGAGAGCCTCTCATGGGCCAAATTTTCGACGACAACTCCCTCACCATCGGCAAAACCCCTTTGGTCCGCCTCACCCGTATTCTAGAAGGCGCAGAGGCCACAATCCTGGCAAAGATTGAAGGCAGGAATCCTGCCTATTCGGTCAAGTGCCGCATCGGCGCCGCCATGATTTGGGATGCGGAGAAGAAAGGAAAGCTCAAAGAGGGCATCACTGTGGTCGAACCCACCTCCGGCAACACGGGAATCGCCCTGGCCTTTGTGTGCGCAGCACGCGGCTATCCCCTGGTTCTCACTATGCCCGAAACCATGAGTATGGAGCGCCGGAACATGCTCAAGGCCTTTGGTGCGGAACTCATTCTGACCGAGGGCCCCAAAGGCATGCCCGGGGCTATCGCCAAGGCCGAAGAGATTGCGGCCTCAAACCCGAAGAAGTACTTTATGCCCGCCCAGTTCGACAATCCCGCAAACCCGGCAATCCATGAAAAAACCACCGGTCCCGAGATCTGGGAGGATACGGAAGGCGAAGTGGATATTCTCGTCACCGGCGTGGGCACGGGCGGGACACTCACCGGGATTGCCCGCTATATCAAGAAAACCCAGGGGAAAGCAATCCATGTCGTCGCTGTGGAGCCTGCCAAGAGCCCGGTGATTTCCCAAACTCTGGCCAAAGAAGAGCTCAAACCGGCCCCTCACAAAATCCAGGGAATCGGCGCAGGCTTTGTGCCCGCAAATCTGGACCTCTCCTTAGTCGATGAAGTGATTCAGGTGCAGGATGAGGAGGCCATTGAAAACGCGCGCCTGCTCGCCAAAAAGGAAGGCATTATCTGCGGAATCTCCTGCGGCGCGGCGGTGACAGCCGCTCTGCAGCTTGCGCGGAGACCCTCCAACAAAGGCAAGACAATCGTGGTGATTCTGCCGGACTCCGGAGAGAGGTATTTGTCGACTGTTCTTTTCGAGGAGCCGGCGAACATTTGACTTTGGTGTCAGACTCAAGCCACCCGGTTTCGATCTTCCCCGCGAAAATAGCTTTCGATATTGAGCGCGATCTCGTCGACGAGTCTTTGCCGTGCCTCGCGGCTGGCCCAGGCCACATGGGGTGTAAGGATAAGATTGGGCGCGCCCAACAAAGGTTGGTCCTCAGACGGCGGCTCCTGCGAAAGAACATCCACGGCAGCGCCTGCAATCCTCCCCTGCTCCAAGGCTTTAAGCAAAGCAAGCTCGTCCACAATCCCCCCGCGCGCTGTGTTGATCAGGTAAGCCGTGGGCTTCATCCGCGCGATTTCATTTTCTCCCAACAAAGCTTGGGTCTGTTTTGAAAGGGGGCAATGCAATGTGAGAAAATCGCAACCCCGGAGAACCGCGTCCAAGGGCTTACGATCCAAACCCTTTTCCGGAGAATAGTCCCGCCCCGGCAGCGCCGCAACCCAAACCTTCATCCCGAAAACCCGGGCAATCTCTGCCACACGCTGCCCGATCGTGCCGTAGCCCGCAATTCCCAAAACTTTGCCCTTGAGTTCAATAATGGCCGGGCCCGGCAAAGTAAAATGCGGCGAAGCGCACCAACGCCCGTCCTTGGCCGCGAGCTCATAGTGAGCCGCGTGCCCCGCGAGCGCCAGGAGAAATCCAAAGGTGCGCTCCACAACCGCATCCGTGGAATACCCGGCCACATTACGCACCTGGCAGCCCGAGGCACGCGCCGCCTCCAAGTCCACATTGTTCACGCCCGTGGCCGCGATCAACAGCAGCTTGAGTTGCGGAGCGGATTCAAAAACTGCCCGATCAAAAACACACTTGTTGGTAATCACCAGCTCGGCGTCGCGGATACGTTCCGAAATCTCCGCGGGGGTGGTGTTCCCATAGTGGGTAAATTCGCCGAGAGTACGGAGTGACGTTAACGAGATATCGCCGTAGTCGACGGTCTCGGTGTCGAGGAAAGTAATCCTAGAGATAAGGCTTCTCGGTTTCTAAGTAATTCTTAACGTAATCGGCCACCGCATCGGAGAGGGGTAAGAACTCTATATCACAGCCCACACTTCGGAGCTTCCTCAAATCAGCCTCTGTGTAGTACTGGTATTGGTTGCGGATGGATTCGGGCATGGGAATGTATTCGATTTTGAGCGGAATCTCCAAGGCGCCGAAAAGCGCAGCCGCCAAATCATTCCAGGACTGGGCCTTCCCGGTCCCCACATTGTAGATTCCGCCCAGCTCCGGATGCTCCCAAAAGAACTGCATGACCTTGAGGGTGTCCTTGACGTAAACAAAATCGCGCAGCTGGCCGCCGTCTTTGTACTCCGGCTTGTACGACTTGAACAGTCCCAGCTTTTTGGTCTTTTTCACTTGCCCCCATCCCTTGTGCACCATGCTGCGCATATCGTTCTTGTGGTATTCATTCGGGCCGAACACGTTAAAAAACTTGAGCCCGACCATCTTGTTCTGCACTTTGTTCTCCAAGGCCCAGAGATCAAAGTCCTGCTTGGACTGGCCGTAGGGATTGAGGGGTTTAAGTTTTGGAATGAGCTCGTCGCTGTCCGCATAGCCCTGCTCTCCGTTGCCGTAGGTCGCGGCGCTGGAAGCATAGATGAACCGGACATTCCCGGCCAGGCACTTCTCAGCCAGCACCCGGGTGTATTCGAAATTATTGTGTCTGAGATACTCCAGGTCGCGCTCGGTAGTCGAGCTGCAGGCCCCCATATGAAAAATCCCTTCCACACCCTTGAGAGCCTTTCCTTTCTCCACCCTCTTAAGAAACTCGTCCTTGTGGAGATAGTCCGAATATTTAAGGCCCTCCAGATTTTTCTTTTTGCCCGGCGCAGAACCAAGATTATCAACCACCAACAGATCCTTGTAGCCCATTTCATTGAGCTGCCAAACCATGGCACTACCGATAAAACCCGCTCCCCCTGTCACGATAATCATGCTTTACCTCTTTTAATTAAGTCCACGATAAACCCGGGCATCGTATGGATCATGGCCACGGAGACCACTCCCCCCAGTTCTCCAAATACAGTTTCAAGTGAGGAGCGCTCTGCGCGCGCTGCTCCAGCCAGTCACGGGTCTGGGCCACAATGCGCTGTTCTTCCGCCAGCTCCAGCGCCCCTTCCAAAACCCGTGTCCTCAAAAATACAAAATAAGTATCCAGCACATCAAACATGCAGTACTGATTGATCTCCTGGAGCTCCCCGGCCTTATACATGTCATAAACCATTTGGCCGGTGGTCTCCATCTTGCCCGGTTTTCCCAGGAGTTTGGAGACCAGATTCAGGCCTCCGGTAAAACGCCAAATCGCACCATAGTTGCTGAACCATTCCATAAGATCCAAGTGCATCTTGCCGTAGCGGTCCCGCGTACCGTATCGCTTTGTGAAATGATTGACTGCGGGAATTCCGTAGCGAAAGGCGGCCAGCTCCAAAAGGGGCAGATCAAATTGGCGTCCATTAAAGGTTACCAATACACTGGCGTAGGTCTCAACCCCAGCCCAAAAATCCGCTACCATCTTGCGCGGCTCATACTTGGGCGCATCGAGATTGACAATCTCCGTAAGCCGGAAACTCTTATCCACCTTGCCCACGGCAATGGCCACAGGAATTTGAAAGGTAACGGGCAAAAAATTGCTTTTGCCTTCGGTTGCGTCCAAAGCCTCTTGCTGGGCGCGCGCAATAGCCTCCTCGGAGGAAAGCTTATCCTTGGGGTATTTGACTGTGGCAAGCAAACGGCCGTCCGGAATGCTCTCCGTGTCAAATATCAAATAAGCCGGTTTGTCTTTCATTCCACATCCCATTCCAAGGCATCCAGGGCCTCGATCAGGTCTCCGGCGCCATCATAGCGCTGGCTCACCAAGTTCCGTTTCAGACCCCTGCAGATTTTTTTGACCTGCGGAGGAAAACTGTTATAGCGTTTCCAACCCCCCAGCATTTCACACAGCACCTGCAAAAGGTTGAGAACGTCTTCCTGCCGGTTGGCGCGCGTGGACCGCCCCCAATCATAAAAATCGATCAGCTTGAGGTGGAACCCGACGCCCGCGCGCTTGACCAGGATATTGTCCGTATGAATATCTCCGTGATAATCCCCATGCGCATGGATGGCCTGCACACCCTTAGCCAGAGAGTGGAGCGCATTGAGAGCCTCGAAGACCCCCATACGCCGTCCCGGGCAATGCCGGATAAATTGCCCGAGTTGTTGCCCCTCCACGTACTCGGACACCAGCAAGGCAATGGTCCGGCGCCGGATCAGGGTCTCGTCATAGTGCAGGTACTGCACCAAAATATCGCAGCTGCGAAGCCGGTTGAGCTTGCGCGCATAGCGCACCACCGCCTTGCCCTTCACATTGCGCTCCGGGTAAAAAAGCTTTGCCGCGCGCTCGATCTCGGTCTTAAGTTCCAGGACACGATAGACCTCGCCTTCCCAACCTACGCCCACCTTTTCCACAATGCGATATTTGTGAGCCAGTACCCGTCCCGGCAGCAAATCAAAGGTCTCTGTATTGGATGCCATTTTCTCCGTCCTACTGATCAATTTTGACGCCGATTCCCCCGACCTCTTTGGACAATCCCGTGCCCGGCTGATAAGTCCCGGTACTTTGGATATTGAGCCCTCCGGCGAATCCTACCGAACCTTCGGGCACACGCGCGCGCTGCCAGATATCGACTTCAAGTGAAACCGGCGATCCCTGTTTGATCTGCTGCAAACGCTCAAGAGCAATTTCAGGAAGCATTCTGGCTGTGAAGAGATCAGCCGAGACCCGGTTGTACTCCGCCTCCCCTAAAAACTCATCCGCGAATTGAGAGAGCAATTCCCATTGCCGCCGCACCGAGGTTTCAATGCGCATGCTGGAGCGAAAGGTGTTTTTTCCTTCATAGGCCTGGAGCTCCACGGCCATGGTGGCATCTTTAATGGCTTCGGCATGAGCCACGGCCAACTCGACCCAGGAGTCAATAGAGTCCGGGTCCGGCTCCAAAACACCGGATTCCAACTCCAGGGCCTCCCTCGCCATAGCCATATCCTTAAGTGCCGTATGCAAATCCTTGACCGGCTCCACCTGGGCAACCGCAGTTGCGGCAATCCCCAATCCCAGAACCCAGAACGCAATACCCCGAAATCCGTGCCTCATTGGAGCTCCTTTCCGGCGGGTATCAGGCTCCACACCGACTTGCATATTCTAGTCAGAGAGCCGGAATTCGGCCAGAAGAGGAAAATGGTCGGAGGCACGCTGCGTCTCCTCGCTCTCGAGGACCTGGATATCCTGGAGCCGCCGGGCCAGTTGCGGGCCGGCAAAGATGTAGTCCAAACGCAAACGGGTCCCTTCAAATAAGGGATTGCGCATGAGCGCAGTGGGGATGGTGTAGCCGGGTTCCTTAGGATGCCATTTGCGGTAAAGATCCACATAGCCCTGGGCATCCAGCAAGCTGAAGACACGGGTGTCGATCACGCCGCCGGTCACAAAGCG
Organism: Candidatus Omnitrophota bacterium; assembly: GCA_016929445.1. NCBI lineage: Bacteria > Pseudomonadati > Candidatus Omnitrophota > Candidatus Omnitrophota bacterium. Next base: position 2,940 of record JAFGIU010000008.1, on the reverse strand, counting down.
TTCGCGGAAGGTTTGGGGAATATCGGCGGGAAGTTTGGCATCGGTGGGACCAATGGCGTTGAAATCGCCCAAGATCAAGGCCTCGGTCCCGGGCCGGACACGGGACAAGATCAATTCCATTTCTCTAGCGCGCTCCGCCGGAGAAAAGGGGTGCAGATGACACGCCAAGACCTGGAACTCTCCCAAACCTTCTGTCTCCAAACACGCGTCCATCACCAAATGCCAATAGGGCTTAGGATCAAAGTCAAAGGAAAGCACCTTGACCCGGCCTGAAACCATCAACGCGGTACTGAAATCCCCCCCCGCAGCCAAGTGCCCTTTCATGCCCAATGCACGTTCATAGTCGCGGAACAGCGCGCAATTATTTTTCTCCCAACCATTGCATTCCAAAAGCACCAGAAGATCCGGACTGACGCGGCGCATGACTTTGCGCAAAAGCTTGGTGCGGTCCTCCTCAACCTCGATGCGCTGCTCCCCGCCCAGGTAGATGTTGTATTCCAATACATTGAATGTGTTCACCGGATTCATTTCCTGGTTGACTGGTCGAGCGTCAATGGCGGGTCGTCACGCCCGTGCAGCGTTCGTCATCGCGAATGGAATGAAGCGATTTTTGTTCCGCACAAATTGCTTCCCCTGCGGCCCGCAATGGCGGACTACGGGGCCTGACACCCAATCAATTCTTTGTATCCTTCACGATACGTCGAATACTTGAATTTGTAACCTGTGGAAAGCAGGCGCTCGTTGCTGCAACGCTTGTTCGTATCAAAGCCACAGCAATCCCTGTTCTCGGCCTCCACTATTTTAGGGGCAGGGGCGCCGAGCTGTCCGGCCAACCAGCAGAACACTTCGCTGCGGGATGCCGGGTGCTTGTCCACCGCCAAATACAAATCCGCCGGAGCTTCCAAACCCATCAGATGAGCCACAATTCGTGATGCGTCCTCATAATGGATTCGATTGGTATAGACCTCCGGGCTCCGGAGATAACTGAGCTCTCCGGCCCACGCGCGCCGGATAAGCCGAGACCGGCCCGGACCGTAGATACCGCCGCAACGCAGAATCGTTGTCTTGGAACCGAGCCCGCGCGCCACTCCTTCGGCTTCCAAAGCAATCCGGCCCTGATACCGCCTGGGCTCTGTCACAGAATCTTCGTTCACCCATTCGCCGTTTGCCTGGCCGTAAACGCCCGTGCTGGAAACACAGAAGAAACGCCGCAGACCCGGGGTCTGTTCTCGAAGAGCCCGGACCAGGTTCCGGGTTCCATCCAGGTAAAGAGCCCGGTAGGCTGCCTCGTCCGGCTCGTCCGGGGCAGCGCAAAATACAGCGTAGTCCAAAGGCGCAGGCAAATCCCGAAGGCTCCGGGCATCCGTCAAATCCGCAATCACGGGCCGGACTCCCCCGGGAAGGCTTTGTCCGCTGCGGCTCAAGCCCCAAACCTCATGGCCCTGCTCCGCTAAAGCAGTGGCCAGGGGCCTGCCGAGAAACCCGACTCCCGCAATAAGTATTCGATGACGCAGGCTCATTCTGAATTGCTCATGTTCTGGTTGACCGGGGTGTTCGGCCTAGGTGCTTGACACCCGAGCGACACCCTTGAATTCCTCCCCCTGATCCCTTAAGATTGGGCTTTCCACGGGGCCCGCCCCGTCTTACGCAACCCCTAAAATTAGAACGAGGCAGCAGCCATGTCAAACCGCGTCTACAATTTTTCGGCCGGACCGGCCACCCTCCCCCTCTCTGTATTAGAAAAAACCCAGAAGGATTTGGTGTGCCTTCCGGGCGTGGGGGCCTCTATCTTGGAGATCAGCCACCGTTCCAAGGCCTTTACAGAAATTATTCAAACAGCCGATGCCAATCTGCGCGAGCTGCTCGATATCCCCGGCAACTACAAGATCCTCTTCTTGCACGGAGGGGCAAGCCTGCAGTTTTCTATGGTGCCCATGAATCTGCTGCGCGAAAAAAGCGCGCCTGCCGACTATATTCTGACCGGTACTTGGGGCGATAAGGCCATTAAAGAGGCCAGGAAAGAAGGCCAGACGCGGATTGCCTGGGACGGCGCGGATGAAAACTACAAGCGCATCCCCAAGGCCAATGAGCTGGAACTCGATCCCGAAGCCACGTACGTGCACATCACTACCAACGAAACCATTCAGGGTGTGCAATGGCAATCGGAGCCGGATACCGGCAAGGTCCCGCTTGTTTGCGATGCTTCCTCGGATTTCTTGAGCCGGCCCATTGATGTCAGGAAGTACGGTTTGATTTATGCGTGTGCGCAAAAGAACGCCGGACCTGCGGGCGTGACGGTCGTGATCTTGCGCGAAGACCTTCTGGAACAGATTCCCGCCGGTCTCCCCTCTATGCTGGACTATTCCGTGCACGTCAAAAATGATTCAGTTTACAACACCGCTCCGGTCTTTCCCATCTATGTGCTGAAGCTCGTCACAGACTGGCTCAAGGATGAAGTCGGCGGCATCTCGAAGATCGCCCTGATCAACGAGAAAAAATCGCAAATGCTCTATGAGGTTATCGACCAGAGCGATGGATTCTATATCGGTCACGCAGAACCCGAGTGCCGATCCAAGGTCAACGTCACCTGGCGCTTTTCGGACAACGACTTGCAGGCGCAGTTCCTGGAAGGCGCTCTGGCAGAGGGGTTGACCGACTTGAAGGGGCACCGCTCGGTGGGCGGGATCCGCGCTTCGATCTACAATGCCATGCCGGCAGAGGGTGTTGAAAAATTGCGGGATTTCATGATCGCCTTTGCCAAACGTTCCGTCGAAAAGGTTTAGCCCGGATATTGCATGAGAGTTCGAGCAAAAGGGACGCAAAGGACCGGTAATGCAAGACGTGCGACCGAGGACCCCGCAGGCGTATCCGGTGCGATACGGTGAGGACGGCCGAGAGAGCACAACGCAGCAGTACCGGTCGTTTCCGGCATCTTTTGCC
>JAFGIU010000007.1 GCA_016929445.1 Candidatus Omnitrophota bacterium | reverse complement strand
GTGCACTTGCGCAAGCATCCGGTCTTTGAGCGGCATGGAGATCACCTTCTTTGCGAGAGCTCGGTCAGTTTTGCTGTGGCGGTCTTGGGAGGAGAGGTTCAGGTCCCTACTCTGCAAAACGGCAAAGCCACCATGAAAATTCCCGCGGGAACGCGCGGCGGGCGTGTCTTCAGGCTGCAGGGCAAAGGCATGCCTTCGCTGAATCGTCACGGGGCCGGGGATCAGTTGGTGAAGGTAGAGATTGATGTGCCCACGCGCCTGAACTCCGAGCAGCGCGAGGCTCTTCAGGAATTTGCCCGCTTAAGCGGGGAGGATGTGGAATCCCTGGGCAAATCGATCAAAGACAAAATCAAGAGTGTGTTTACTTAGTACTGTCATGGCGAGCGAAGGTTTCCGTCATGGCGATACGTTACGGCTTATGGCGGAGAAGCCGTCTTTGTGGAGCACAGATTGCTTTGGTCGCGTTGCTTTCTCGCAATGACGAAGAAGCAGCCGTTATTGCGAACAAAGGAGTATTCAATGCCTACTTACGACTATGAGTGTGTCAACGGACACCGTTTTGAGCGTTTTCAGAGTATGACGGAAGAACCGCTTCGAACTTGCCCGGAGTGCAACGGCGCGGCCGTGCGTTTGATCGGCGCCGGCGCCGGCTTCATTTTTAAAGGATCCGGATTTTATCAGACCGACTACAAGACGCCGCCTTCCAAGGCTCCGAAGGAGCCAAAAGAGACGCCCTGCGGCGGCGGCTCTTGTCCGGCCGGAGAAAATTTCTGCAAAGAATCCGCATAGCGGTATAATTGCCCTATGAAATCGCGGTCTTTGAACTATTGGATTCCGGTCTACTGCTTTGCCGGTGCCATTACGGCGCTTTCGAGTATCCCCGGCAGCGCAGACCTCTCCGCATTCCCGCAATCCGACAAATTGATCCATATTCTGGAGTACATTCCCTTGGGAATGGCTGCATCCTGGGCCTGTTTTCGCAGCCGTCCCAAAACTCCGTGGTCGATCATAATCGCGGTGGCTGTGGCAGGTTGTTTGGCCTTTGGAATTATTGATGAATTCCGGCAGTTGGGTGTGCTGGGGCGGGAGGCAGACCCCGTTGATGTGGGTTTCGACGTTATCGGGGCATTTTTGGGTGCGATGGTGATGTATGTGAGCGTGCTTGCGCGATTGAGGAAATCTTAATGGCTGTTGTGTGTCCTTTCCGGGGAGTTCTCTATAATCCCCAGCGGATCGGCGATCCTTCGGATGTGATGGCCCCTCCCTATGACGTTATTTCGGAGCCGGAGCGCGCGGTTTTCGCCCGCGAAGAATATAATATTGTGCACCTGGACCTGCCTCAAGAGGATACGGGCCCGGGCGATAAATACCAAAATGCGGCCCAAATCTTTAAAACCTGGTGTGAAAAAGAAATTTTGCTTCGGGACTCGGAGCCTGCTTTCTATGTGTGCCAGAGCGCTTTTGAGGAGGAGGGGCAGACCGTTGCCCGCACGGGCCTTATCGGCCGCGTGCGATTTGAGGAAGAATCCGAAACCGCTTACACGCATGAACGCATTTTCTCCGGACCCATGGAGGACCGCCTGGCCCTGATGAAATCCGTGGGCCTGAATTTGTCTTGTGTTTTTTCTTTTGTTCACCAGGAGGCAAAGGATTCCGGGCTGCTCCAGGGAATCCTGGCTCAGCTTACGGTTAAACCGCCGTATTTGAGCGCTTCCCTCCAAGGGGTGCAGCACCATGTGTGGAAAATCGTGGAGCCCGAAACCGTCGAGCTTATTGCGCAAGTCTTGAGCCGGGCTAAGGTCTTTATTGCAGACGGACACCATCGTTTTGAGGCCGCGAATCGTTATCGCCGATGGGCGCGCCGGAATGCCTCTGATTGGACTCCGGAGCACCCGGCCAATCACGTGATGATGTATCTGTCTCCCTTGGACGACCCCGGACTGTTGGTGCGGCCTATTCACCGGGTGATTGCCAAAGGGCAAGGACAGGAAAAGTGGTTGGATGCTTTGCAAGCCAAGGGCGCTTTCGAAGTAACGGCTCTGGATTCACCGCAGGCCTTGATTCAAGAATTGGAGAATGCGGCCGCAGATCCAAAACGGAGGCATGAGTACGGCCTCTATTTAGGGAAGAACCAACAGTTTTGGCTGCGTCTGGCCAAGTCCGGGCTCCTTGATGAGATCCGGGATACCTCGCACTCGGAAGAGTGGAATCAGTTGGAGGTGACGGTGCTGCACCGGCTTGTCCTGGAACGCCTGCTTCAGGTGGAGCCCAAGGCTGTGGGTTACAAAGCAGATAGTTCCCTTGCGTTGAGCTGGGTGGACCAAGGCGGGCAGGGAGCGGTCTTTTTAATGCAACCCACGGGGGTGGATGCCGTTCGGCGTATAGCCCAGGCCGGGGACCGCATGCCTCAGAAATCAACGTTCTTCTATCCTAAACTCTTATCCGGAATGGTCTTAAACCCTCTCACCGAGTAGGATGGGTGAGCGGGTTCATTTGACACCCACCCGGGCGGATAGGACAATAGCACATTCACAAACCTACGGAGTGACGGATGGTCAAGTTCGCCAAGACATTCAAATCTTTTCCCCAGCAGCGCAAGAAGGATATTCCGGGCGGCCTTTGGATCAAGTGCAAGAAGTGTGGCGAGGTGCTCTACAAAAAGAGCTGGGAGGAGAGTTTTCGCGTTTGCACCAAGTGTCAATACCACTATCCGTTGCCTTCAGCCGACCGCATTGCGCTGATTGCCGACCCGGGCAGCTTTCGGGAGATTGATGCCGATTTGCAATCCTGTGATCCCCTGGAATTCGAAGGTCCTAAGACTTATAAGGCTAAGCTCAAAGAAGATCAAAAGGCCACAGGGCTTAAGGATGCTGTGGTTACAGGCGAAGCCCAATTGGACGGTATGGATATTGTCCTGGGCGTGACCGATTCCCGTTTCATGATGGGTTCCATGGGTTCGGTGGTCGGAGAAAAACTCACGCGTGCTATTGAACGAGCGACACAACGCTCTGTCCCGGTCTTGCTTGTTTCCGGATCCGGTGGCGGCGCGCGCATGCAAGAGGGAATGCTCTCCTTGATGCAGATGGCCAAGACTTCTGCGGCCCTTGCGCGGCATGCCAAGGCGGGGCAGCTTTACATTTCTATTTTGACAGATCCGACCATGGCCGGTGTGCTGGCCTCTTTTGCTTCTTTGGGGGATATCATTATTGCCGAGCCCGGTGCGTTGATTGGTTTCACGGGTCCACGCGTGATCGAACAGACCATCCGGCAAAAGCTTCCGGAGGGTTTCCAGCGTTCCGAGTTCTTGCTTGATCATGGCTTGATCGACAAAATTGTTCCTCGCGCAGAAATAAAGCCGACTCTTTCTCAGGTTGTTGGACAGCTCTGCGGATAAACTTCTATGGCGCGTGTTCTTCTGGAAGACGTAAGCAAAATCTATCCCGGACAGATTATTGGTGTGGACCGCCTTAGTTTGGAGGTAAAAGACAAGGAGTTTATGGTCCTTGTCGGGCCTTCGGGTTGCGGAAAATCCAGCACCCTCCGGATGATTGCCGGTCTTGAACAGCCCAGCTCCGGCCGGGTGACCATCGGTGACCGTGTGGTGGACCGCGTTCCTCCGCGGGATCGTAATATTGCGATGGTCTTTCAAAACTACGCGCTCTATCCCCATATGACAGTGTTTGAAAACATGGCCTTTGGACTCAAACTGCGTAAGTATCCCGGATCGGAAATTCGCGCCCGTGTGGAAGAAGCCGCACAGATCCTGGGGTTGGAGAGTCTTTTGGAGCGCCGGCCGCGCGAACTCTCGGGCGGCCAGCGTCAGCGTGTTGCCGTAGGCCGGGCGATTGTGCGCAAGCCCTCGGTCTTTCTGTTTGATGAGCCGCTCAGTAATTTGGATGCCAAGTTACGAGTCCAAATGCGCACGGAGATCAAACGTTTGCACCAGCGCCTGCAAACAACCATGATTTATGTCACTCATGATCAGATAGAGGCCATTACCATGGGCGACCGGATTGCCGTAATGCATCAGGGCCGGCTGCAGCAGGTGGCTGATCCGAACACCTTGTACCATCAGCCCTCAAACTTTTTTGTGGGGGGGTTCATAGGCAATCCTCCCATGAATTTCTTGAAAGGGGAGCTGGTTTCCGCCGGAGACCAACTGCACTTTAGCGACGGGGAATCCCGGCTTCGGATTGTGGATGAGATGGCGGTTCCGCTGCAGCGCAGCGGTGTGCAGTCCGTGGTTCTGGGCGTCCGGCCCGAGGACGTGCATGACAAGCTCTACGTCAGTTATGCTTCCCAGGAAAACACCTTACCCGCGGCTGTGGAAATGGTCGAGCCCATGGGGGCAGAGGCTTTTGTTTATTTGACCACCCGCGGCGGCACAATGGTGTCCAAATCTCTAGGTCAGGAGCGTCCGGAGGCAGGACAGGATGTGGAGGTCGTGCTGGACATGGCCAAGGTCCATTTCTTCCGCGCGGACTCCGGAGAGGTGATTGTCTAAGCCATGGCCCTGATCCCGGGTAAGATCAAGGTCTTCTGTGCACTCGGGTTTGCCGCCAACGCAGGACTTTCCCTTTCCGTGCTCTTCAATCCTGCGTTTCCTCAAGAACCTTTGGCCCATTGGCTGGAGGTTTCGCTCATTCCTCTCTCACTCATCGTTCTTCCGCTGTATCTCTTGGGGTATTTGGTCTGGGGAAATACCCTCCTGCTCTTATCCACACTCCTGAACCTTTTTGTTTGGGTTTCGTCGGAGAAGGTGATCTCTCTTTCACCTCTCTGGGGTTCTCTGGGCGTCGCGGTTCTCGGCTATTTTTATTGGAGGCGCTTTGAGAACCAGGCTCACTTTGCACAAGAAGCTTTGGAAGAGTTGTTGGCGGAAGGACGGGGACTGGTCAAACGCTCCAGCAACTTTGTGACCGAGCGGCAGGTGCTTTCGCGCAAAATGCGGCGGTACTCATTGCTTAAGGAGGCTACGGATGCGTTTTCCTCGGAGCTTGAGCTTAGGGGTGTTTCTCAGGGGGTGGTGGAGTGGACGCAGAAGATTTTCGGAAAGGAAGGTTCGGTTCTGCTGTACTTATTGGACCCGGTCAAGGAGTCTTTGGCTCTCTATGCTTCGCGTTTGCCTGAAGGCGGGCCCACGATCAAAGAGAAACGGGGAGATATCTGTGATGCTTGGCTCATGAAGGAGCGCCGGGCCTTGATGATTTCCGACCTGAACAAGGACTATCGCTTCACAGGGGCTAAGTTTTTCGGAAGGCGTCCGGGTTTTCGCTCCTTAGTTTCCGCCCCGCTCATGGTCGAAGACCAGTTCCTGGGCATTCTGCGGATTAACCATCCGGAAAAGGAATATTTTACTCAGGATGATCTACGCGTTTTGGACATCATGGGGGACTTGGCTGCGGTAGCGGTGCAAAATGCGAATCTTTACGCGCGCACCGAGGAATTGGCCATTACGGACGGCCTGACCGGACTCTATGTGGTCCGGCATCTTATGGAGCGTTTGGAGGAAGAGCTGGCGCGCGCCAAACGACACGGGGGAGATGTATCGGTCGTGCTTTGCGATCTGGATCACTTTAAGAACTATAACGACCGTTACGGTCATGTTGCGGGGGATCTCTTATTGCAGCGCGTGGCGCAGGTACTGCGCGAATGCGTGCGTCCCGGGGATGTGCTGGCGCGTTACGGGGGAGAAGAGTTTGTGGTGGTTCTGAGCGGACAGGTTAAAGAGGCCCGCCGGCTGGCGGAACGGATCCGGGCGCGTATGGAGGAGACTGTGCTTGATATTCGCGGACAGCAGACCGGGATTACTCTCTCCGCCGGTGTGGGCAGCTTTCCTCAAGAGGCTTATTCGCGGGATGAGCTTTTGCGCGTGGCGGATAAGAGGCTCTACAAGGCCAAATCGGCGGGCAGGAATCAAGTATGCAGCGAATAGGCTGGGCGGTGATTCCCATTGTTTGGGCGGGTCTGCACTTTGGCGGCTTTGGCGCGGCTATTGTGGGCACGATCCTGGGCGTCTCGGTTTTCTTGATGGCCTCAATGGGCGGATGGTCGGGAGCGGGCCTGCTCGGGATTGCTGTTTTTGCCTTGGCTGCCTTGATCTCTTCCTCTTTCTATTCCTCAGTTGAAGATGTGCGGAACTCTTTGGAGGATGAGATCGAACAAACGCGAAAAGGCGTTCAAGATTTGCGCCGCGGGGTAGACAGCTCCGAGGAGAGCAAGGAGAGCCTGGAAGCCCAGGCCCATGGCCTGGCCCTGGTGTATGAACTCACCAAGCATATGGCCAAGTGCCTGTCCTTTGAGGATTTGTTGCTCAGCCTGAATAACGGTTTGAAGCGGGAGTTCGGTTTTGACAGGCTTTTACTCTTGGTCCTGGGCCGGGGCCCTGCGGAGGAGGATCGCTTCTGGGAATTCGCCGGCTCGCAGGTTCGCCAATTGCCCCTGGACGAAAATCCTCCCGGCGCGGAATTAGCCAAATCCCTGATGGGTATCGGGGGTCCGGTGAGCGTGGCCCTGGTTGAGGAGCGGGGTTTGGAAAAGAGACGAGTGGCTGTTCCCCATTTCTTCGGCGGGACCCTCATGTCCGTCCTTATTATCGAAGGGATGGATGCGGTTAATATGGAAAAGTTCCTGATCCTGGCCAGCCAGTTTGGCTTGTCACTTAAGCGGGTTCAGTTGTACGATCAAATACAGACTTTGGCTCTTACGGACGGACTTACCGCAGTGGCCGCGCGTCGTCACTTCCTGGAGCGTTTGGAAGAAGAATTGCAGCGCTCCTCCCGCCAACAGAGGCCGCTTAGCCTGATCATGCTGGATGTGGATCACTTCAAACAGTGCAATGATCGCTATGGTCATTTGGTGGGGGATGCGGTGTTGCGTCAAGTGGGGATGGTACTGAACAAGGGGATTCGCGAGGTCGATATGGTGGGCCGCTATGGGGGTGAGGAATTTTCGCTCTTTTTGCCTGAAACAGACGGCGCAGAGGCGCTGCGCGTGGCTGAGCGACTCAGAGAAGATATTGAGAAGAAGCGCATTCAGGCCTATGATGAAACTTTGAGCGTGACTGTGAGCATGGGGATTGCCACCTTCCCGGACCAAGCTTTACAGCGGGAAGAACTGTTGGAGTGCGCGGATAAGGCGCTCTACGCAGCCAAACAGGCTGGAAGAAATCGAGTATGCCAGTATGACTCCGGAAAATAGACCCGATCAATCCTTGGTCGCCGGAATTGATTTGGGCGGGACCCAAATCAAGATGGGACTAGTGGATCAAGAAGGCCATGTGATTGTGAACGGCCGTTTTGACACTGCGCGCGAGGCGGGTCCCGAGGGCTTTATCCAAAAGGCAGTGGATAAGCTCCAGCGGATGACTGAAAAATTGGGTTTACAGGTTGATGCCCTGGAGGGCATTGGTATCGGAATTCCGGGACCCGTGGATTTTGACAGCGGAATCGTCGATAGCTGCATGAATTTGCCGGGTTGGAACGGGTTTCCGCTCAAGACTGCCCTGGAGAGCCGCCTGGGCCTGAGCGTTGCCGTAGACAATGATGCAAACAATATTACGCTCGGCGAATGGCTTTATGGGGCGGCCAAGGGGGCGCATTCCGCGGTGTGTGTGACCTTGGGCACCGGAGTGGGTGCAGGACTTATTCTTAACGGAACTTTGTACCGGGGCTCCTCAGGCGCGGCCGGAGAGTTCGGTCACACGCCCATTGCCTTTACCGGGCCCAAGACGGCCAGCGGGGTGGCGGGAAATCTGGAGGCTTTTATAGGCAACAGCCGTATTGTGGCGCGGGCCAAGGATAAAGTGCGCAAGAAGGGGCTGAGCGTCACACTCCAGAGATTGACTGCGGGAAATCTGGATAACCTGACTCCGGAGCATCTGAGTGAAGCCGCTGCTTTGGGAGATCCCTTGGCCCTGGAAGTCTGGGCCGAAATCGGGTTCTTTTTGGGTGTGGGGCTTGCGGGCTTAATCAATCTGCTCAACCCGGATTGTATTGTGCTTGCGGGCGGAGTGGCAGGGGCCTCGAAATTCTTTTTACCGGAAACGAAGCGCACGATTGATAAGCGGGCCATGGGGGTTGCGGCTGAGTGTGCCAAAATTGTGATGGGCAAGCTTAAGGGGCAGGCCGGTGTGGTGGGCTCGGCCGCCCTTTGGCGTTTGCACGGAGACGGAAGCAAGGGGGAATAATGAAAATCTTTCTGGACACGGCCAATGTGGAGGAGATCCGCAAGGGGGCGGACTGGGGAATTGTCGATGGCGTGACCACCAATCCCAGTTTGGTGGCGAGGGAGGGCCGCGATTTCGGAGAGGTTCTTCGGGAAATATGCGGGATTGTCGATGGTCCGATTAGTGCGGAGGCCGTGAGTCTGGATGCCGGGGGCATGATTCAGGAAGGCCGGGAATTGTCTAAGATTCACAAAAACGTGGTCGTTAAGATTCCTTTGATCGCCGAAGGCTTGAAGGCTACCAAGCAACTCTCCGGCGAGGGGATTGCGGTGAATGTAACGCTTTGTTTTAGTCCGACCCAAGCCCTATTGGCTGCGAAGGCAGGGGCGACATACATCAGTCCTTTTATCGGACGTTTGGATGATATCTCTCAAAACGGGATGGAACTCATCGAGCAGATCCGGATTATCTATGACAACTATGATTTTGATACGCAGATTCTGGCTGCGAGTATCCGCCATCCCTTGCACGTACTGGATTGCGCGTTAGCCGGTGCGGATGTGGCTACCATTCCCTGGAAGGTTTTGGAGGCCCTGGTGAAACATCCCTTGACGGAAATTGGTGTGGAAAAATTCCTGAAGGACTGGGAGAAGGTCCCAAAGGCACAGGTAGGATCCGCGACTCGCCGATGATCCGGACCCGGTTGCTTTCAGCAACATTCAGAGCCCTGTTTATTCTCCTCTGTGCTTGTCCGGTCAGTTTTGATGCACAAGCTGAAGAGGAGTCCGCGAATGCCGTTGTGGTTGAAGGCGATCAGGTTGAGTTTCTGGCCCAGGAAAACCGCGTCATCGGGGAAGGCAATATCCGTGTCACCTATGAAGACGTGGTGCTCACCTGTGACCGTGTGATCGTTTTTAATGATTCGCGCGATGCCCTGGCCCAGGGCAGCGTTAAGATCCGGCAAGATGTCCAGGTGTTGGAAGGACGCTTGGCCCACTATAATTTCCGGACAAAAAAGGGCACTCTCCTGGAGGCTGGTTTTAAAGCCGAGGCCGCCCCCGTATGGTGGTACGGCAAAGCCGATACCATTGACAAGACCTCACTCAATGAACTCTTCGCCGAAAACGGATATCTGACCTCCTGCAGCCTGGCAGAGCCTCATTACCGCATAGCGGCCAAGAAATTCTGGATCCTTTCCGGAGATCAGGTGCGGGCGAGCAACGTAGTCATGTACTTGGGCAGTATCCCCGTGGTCTATTTGCCCTGGTGGAATTACTCGCTCCGCGATGACCGGCCCAAAATCAGCGTGGCCCCGGGCAAGGATTCGGAATGGGGCGCTTTTGTGAAAACCGCCACCCGCTATGAACTCACCCAGCAATCCAAGGGCTACATCAATAATGATTACTTCGAGAACCGCGGCTGGGGTAAGGGTTTCGACCATTACTACCAGACCGGGAACTACGGGGACGGAAAATTCCGTTTGTATCATCTCTATGAGCGGCGCCCGGACCGGCCCGAAGGCCACTCCGCCGAAAACGAGAGATGGCGCGTTCAGGCAAGGCATCAGTGGGACATCGACGAAGACAGCGAAGTGACGGTGGAGTTTCACAGGCAGAGCGATTCGCTCTTTCTCAGGGACTATTATGAACGCGAAGAGTATGAGTTGGAGAGTGATCCGCTTTCTTATGTGTCTTGGGTGAGCAACAAGCCCAATCAGACTACCAGTCTTTTGGTCCAAAAACGCTTGAACCGGTTTCAAAGCCAGGTGGAATATTTGCCTGAATTCACTCACCGGTTAAACAATTTTCCTATCGGAGATAATGTGCAGATGCCGGGCAAACTGGGACACGGCCAGTTCTACTGGACCAGCAACAGCAGTGCGACCAGCGCGACGCGCAAATACGCGAGTCCGAGCGATCTGGATTTGGACCATGCTCGTGTGGATACCCATCAGCAGCTTAGCTATTCCTCCAAACTCGCCGGCTGGCTGCAAGTCACTCCCAGGGCCGGGGTGCAGCAGACTATGTACAGCAAGGATGTTAGCGGGGATGAAACGAAAGTCCGGGGCGCCTTTGACACGGGCATGGACTTAAGTACCCGGTTCTTCCGGATTTTCGACGTCTCTACCAATAAATACGGCTTGGATATCAATCGCTTGCGCCATGTGATTGCCCCCTCGGTGGATTACAGTTACAGGCACAGCCCCACTATACTGCCACGCAAGATCCAGCAGATCGACGGTGTGGACAGTCTTGCCCGCCTCAACACCATGACATTTAGATTGGAAAACAAGCTCCAGACCAAGCGCCGCCGCAAGTTCGATCCGTTTATGGGTAAGGCCTATGCCCCTCAAGAGGGCCCGGAATCCGTTTTTTACCGGCGCCGGTCGGAGGAGACAAACACTTTCGGGCTGGATTCCCAAGAGGATGAGCTCGAGGTCACTTTGGAGGAAGAGGATCAACTTACCAACGTGGATTTGGTGCGTTTCGTTCTTTCCATCCCATATTTTTTTGCTAAAGAGGACGGGAGTGAGTTCGGGAATCTTTTTGCAGACCTGGAGATCGAACCCTATCCTTGGCTGCTCTTCGAAACGGATGCCAGATATAACACGGATACGCGGGATGTGGACACGGTCAATGTGGATGTGGTGGCACGGCCCACCGAGAGCCGGAAATTGAATCTGGGGGTAGGACACCGCTATGTCAAGAACCAGAACACACAGCTGACAAGCCAGATTAGTTTCCCCTTGGGGGAGAAATGGTGGCTCGGGGCCTACCAGCGATTTGACTTCAAGAGGATCGAATCCGGGAAAAAGGAAATCAATGATTTGGTGGAGCAAGAGTACAGTATAATGCGCGATTTGCACTGCTGGACTGTGGAGGTCAACTACAATGTGACGCGCGAGCGAGGCGAGTCGGTTTGGTTCGTATTCCGTCTCAAGGGCTACAGCGAGGCGCCGCTTTTGTTTGAGACCTCGTACCACGAACCGAAGTTCGGATCACAGACTCCGCCCTAAGCCTTTTCTTGACTCTGCTCTTGGCTGAATCTAGGATGTGACTGGGGTGCAATCTCTTACGTAGGGGAGAGACATGGACATTGATAAGATTCTGACTCAAGCCGCGCAGATGGGAGCATCGGATGTGCACCTGTTTGTGGGCCGGCCGCCTGTTCTTCGATTGTCCGGAGGTCTGAAATCTCTGGAAGGTTATGAGGTTCTTACGCCGGAAGTTTGTGAACAGCTCGCTTTTTCCCTCCTTTCCGAAAAGCAAATCGAATCCTTCAAGCGGGAACTGGAAATGGATTCTTCCTACACCGTCCCGGGTGTGAGCCGGTTCCGCGTCAATATCTATATGGACAACAACGGGATCGGTGCGGCACTGCGTCTCATACCGTCTGTCATTCCCACGCCCAAGGATATTGACCTGCCGGAATCGGTGATGGCTCTGACTCATCACCGAAACGGGTTGGTTCTTGTGACCGGGCCGACCGGAAGCGGCAAGTCCACGACTCTGGCTGCGATGATTGACTCGATTAATTCGAGCCGGGACTGCCACATTATGACTGTTGAAGACCCGATCGAATTTGTTTACGAACACAAAATGGCCGTGGTCAACCAGCGTGAGGTCGAGTCCCACACCAATAACTTCGGCCAAGCCCTGAAACACTTCCTGCGCCAGGATCCGGACGTGCTCCTGGTGGGTGAGATGAGAGACTTGGAAACCATTGCATCGACCATTACCCTGGCAGAAACCGGACATCTGGTTTTTGCCACTCTGCACACCGTGGATGCGCCTCAGACTGTGGATCGTGTGATCGATGTTTTTCCTCCCTACCAACAGCAGCAGATCCGGGCTATGCTCGGGGGCACGCTTCGCGGTGTGGTGAGCCAGCAGCTCATCCCCAGAGCCGACGGAAAAGGGCGCGTGGCAGCGCGGGAGATCATGATTGTGACCCCGGCTGTGGCCAATTTGATCCGTGAGGGCAAGACGCACCAGATTTACAGCGCCCTGCAGACCGGTCGCGCCATGGGCATGGTGACCATGGATGCTGCGGTAGAAAAGTATTTGGAGTCCGGAGCTATTACGGCTGAGGCGGCCAAGGCCGCGATGAGTCACTAGGAGGAGCGAATAGATGCAAGTTGACCGACTCAAAAAAATTCCGCTCTTTTGCGACCTCTCCGACGAGGACCTCGCCTTGCTCGCCTCCGTTGCAATAGAGCAGAGCTTGAATTCCGGTGAAGCGGTCTTTCAGCAGGGCGATACGCCTGATGGTCTCTATGTGGTCCTTTCCGGGAATGTCCAAATCGAGCATGAAAGCCTTTTTTCCACCGAGAGAGTTTCCACACTCCTCTTGAGCGACGGGGACTTTTTCGGAGAGATGGCACTTTTTGATTCAGGGGTGCGTTCAGCCACAGCGCGTGCCGTGGAAGGGGCTGTACTCCTGAAGATTGACAGGGGAGTTTTTCAGAACCTGGTCAGTGAACACCCGGCTACCGCCGGAAAGCTTATCTTGCCCCTGATGCAAGCCATTGTGCCGCGAATGCGCCAGACAAACCGCCATATTGTGGCCTTGTTTGAGGCGGGGAGGGCCTTGGGCGGCCAGGAGGATTTGGATGCGTTGCTCAAGCGTCTGTTGGAGATTCTCTCCGAAGCCACCCACGCTGACTTGGGCGTGATCTACCTGAGCAATCCCATCTCCGAGAGCTTGGACCCTGCAGCGGCAATTTCCGTGCCGCGGGATCAGCTTCAGTCGCTCTCCCAACGGGAAGAGAAGTGGGTCCCGGTGCATGTGTCGGCGCATGGTAAGCCGCTGCTTATTGCGGACAGCTCCACGGATGAGCGTTGCCAGGTGCTCAACACTCTGCGCTATGAACCTGGGAGTCTGATCCTGGTACCCTTGCCCAGTGCCCAGGGAGTGCTTGGGGTCATCGAAATGGGGCGATCCAGCGGGACGTTTTCGCCCAATGACTTGAATCTGGTGGATTGCGTGGCGCATCAGGTGGGGCAGGCTTTGCAGAGCATCCGGCTCCAGCAGGATGAGGAGGGCCGGGAGCGCCTCAAACGCCAACGATACTCCTTCTGACTTGTTAAATGCTTCCCGGCTTTTATTAACCCCTGGAACCAGGCATTGCCTTGAATCTGCCACTCTGTGTGCTATAATTCCGTTTTAATTTTTTAAGGAGAAAGACTTATGAAGATCTCAGTGGTGGGCGCGGGCTATGTGGGCCTGGTCACCGGAGCCTGTTTTGCAGACCTCGGGAACCAAGTCTATGTGGTGGACATCGACAAAGACAAGATAGAGGACCTGAAAAAGGGGAATGTGCCGATCTATGAGCCCGGTCTTGAGGAGATGGTGCGCCGGAACTTGGAGCAGGGCCGTTTGGTCTTTGGAACCGAGGTTCGCACTGCCGTGCATCACGGAGAGGTGATCTTTATTGCGGTCGGCACACCGGCCAAGGAATACGGCGAGGCCGATCTTTCTTATGTGGAAGCCGTGGCACGCTCGATTGCCAAGAACATGCCCGACTACCGCCTCGTGGTTGAGAAGAGCACAGTACCGGTCAACACCGGAGAGCAAGTCAAGCGCACCATACGTCTCAACAATCCCAAAAAAATCAAGTTTGACGTGGCCTCCAATCCGGAGTTCCTGGCCGAGGGCACGGCTGTCCGGGATTTCATGAATCCTGACCGGATCGTTATCGGAGTGGAGAGCAAGCGTGCCAAAGATATTTTGAGTGAGCTTTATGAGCCGTTGAAGGCGCCGATTGTGGTTACGGATATTCGAAGCGCCGAGATCATCAAACACGCCTCAAACTCCCTGCTCGCGACCAAGATTTCCTTTATTAACGCGGTGGCCAATGTTTGTGAGGCCTCCGGCGCCGATATCACACAAGTGGCCAGGGGAATCGGGTTGGATAAGCGCATAGGATCCGAATTTCTCAATGCGGGTGTGGGGTATGGCGGTTCCTGTTTCCCCAAGGACATTGATGCCTTTGTCCGGATTGCCGACAAGCTTGGTTATGATTTTCATCTACTCAAGTCCGTCCGGCAAATCAATGCGGAACAAAAGGCCATTTTCGTGCGTAAAATTGAGGATGCGCTCTGGATCGTCAAGGGCAAGACGATTGCGGTCCTGGGACTTTCTTTCAAACCCAACACCGATGATATGCGCGAAGCCCCGAGCGTGGATGTCATTAATAGCCTTCAAACCATGGGGGCAACGGTCAAGGCCTATGACCCCCAAGCCATGGAGAAGGCCAAGGCAGTGCTCAAGGACGTGACCTATTGCAAGGACGCCTACGAGACCGTGGAAGGAAGCGATTGTATGGTGGTCCTGACCGACTGGAATGATTTTAAGGAACTGGATTTTTCCCGGGTCCTCGCCTCCATGAGGCACCCGATCATTGTGGATGGCCGCAATATCTACCCCCGGAAAAAAATGGAAGACCTGGGTTTTCAATACTTCGGAGTCGGGCACTAGGCCGTGAAAGTTTTGATTACCGGGGCCACAGGTCTTCTGGGACAGGACTTAGTCAGAGTCTTCGGTGCGGGGCACGAGGTTGTGGGAGTCTCGCGCCGGCACCCGCAAGCGGCGCAGCGTTTGGATGTGTCCTCTGAGGAGGATACAAGACGTTTGATTTCCGGGATCCGTCCGGACTGGGTTCTGCATGCAGCAGCCCAGAGGAGTCCGGATTATTGCGCGCGGCATCCCGAAGAGTGTTTTCGGATCAATGTCCTGGGTTCCCGCAATATTGCATGGGCTTGCAGAGAGACAGGGGCCAAGCTTCTTTACATCAGCACGGACTATGTCTTTGATGGTCTGTCGAGCAAGCCCTATATCGAACCGGATTTGCCATCTCCTGTGAATGAATACGGGATTTCGAAGTTGGCCGGGGAAGTCTATACGCAGTATTTGGTCGAGGCCTCGGTTGTGGCGCGCGTGAGCACTTTATACGGTGAAGGCGGCGAGTCTTTTGTGAGTAAAACTTTGGAGGCTGCGCAACAGGGCCGGACAACAATGGCTGCTGAAGACATTGTGAGTTCTCCCTCGTGGACAATGGATATAGCAGAGGGATTGTTGACCCTGGTTGAAAGGGTGGATAAGGCAGAAGCGCCGAAAGCGGCCTGGGCGGGCCTGTATCATTTGGCCAGTCCCGGAGAGGTGAGCCGCTACGATCTCGCCCGCAAGGCTTTGGAGCTGGCGGGCCTGGATCCGGAACGAGTCAAGCGCAGTTCCATGAAGGAACTCAGCCTTCCGGCGGTCCGGGCAGGATACACTGCCCTGGCGAGTTCCCGTTTTGAAGCAGGTTTTATTCCTCGGCTGCGACCCTGGGAAGAGGCTTTGGGGGCCTTTATCCGGTCGAGGCGGGAAACACTCTTGAGATAAAGAGGAGCAAACGGAAATGTATCAGGAACTCAAAAAGAAGATCGAGGACAAGAAAGCGCATATCGGGGTGGTGGGTTTGGGTTATGTGGGTTTGCCCTTGGCTGTTGAGTTTGCCCGCGAGGGTTTCAAGGTCACGGGTCTGGATTTGAACGAAAAACGCGTGAAGCAGCTCCTGAGCGGTAAGTCGTATATTCCGGATGTGTCTACAAGCGTGATGTCGCCTTTGGTGAAGGACGGCTTTCTCACGGGTGTGACGGATTACAAGCACCTCAAGAAGGCGGACGTCATCATCATTTGCGTGCCTACGCCGCTGCGAAAGACCCGCGAGCCGGACGTGTCCTATATTGTGGGCGCTTCCATGGAAATCCAGAAGATCGCTCACAAAGGGCAGCTGATTGTCTTGGAGAGCACAACCTATCCGGGCTCGACCGAAGAGATCCTAAAACCTTTGTTCGAAGACGTGGGCCTCAAATTGGGCAAGGACGTGTTCTTAGCCTTTTCGCCGGAGCGTATTGATCCGGGCAACCCGCACTACCAAACCCGGGATATCCCCAAGGTGGTAGGCGGTGTAACGCCGCGCTGCTCCGAGATGGCCCAATTGCTGTACAGCCAAATTATTTGCAAGGTGGTCAGTGTCAGTTCGCCGGCCACCGCTGAAATGGTCAAGCTCCTGGAGAACACTTTCCGCAGTGTCAATATCGGCCTGGCCAATGAAATGGCTCTTTTGTGCGACCGTTTCGGTATTGATGTCTGGGAGGTCATTGAGGGCGCCAAAACCAAGCCCTTTGGTTTCATGCCTTTCTACCCGGGGCCGGGTCTGGGCGGGCACTGCATTCCCTGCGATCCGATTTATCTTTCGTGGAAGGCCCGTTCCCTGGGCTTTGAGGCGCGCTTCATTGAGCTGGCCTCCCAGGTCAATTCGTTTATGCCGCGCCACGTCGTGGACAAGGTTGTGGAACACCTCAACAGTGTGGGCAAGAGTTTGAAGGGTGCTAAAATTTTGGTTTTGGGCGTGGCGTATAAGGCAGACGTGAACGATACGCGCGATACACCGGCTGATGAAATTCTGGTCTATCTGCGGGAGAGGGGCGGAATTATTCAGTACCATGATCCCTTTGTCCCCAGTTTTGACCTGAGTACCGGGGAGAAGCTTCGCTCCGTGCCTTTGACTCCGGGCCAGGTCAAGAGCACGGATTGCGTTGTGGTGGTGACGGATCATCACAATGTGGATTACGATATGGTTTGCGCGAATGCCAAGCTTTTGGTAGACACCCGGAATGTTTACCGCAAGCGCCGCTTAAAGAAGATTCGAAGACTATGACCTCTAAATCATCCGGTTCTTCTACGGAGGCCAAGATCCCTCTTCTGGATCTGCAAGCCCAGTATCTGGCCTTGGAGCCCGAAATTCTCAACGCAGTCAAGTCTGTGTTGAGGGGCGGGCATTATATTTTGGGGGATGAAGTCCGGACCCTTGAGTCCGAGATGGCCGCGCTTTGCGGAACAACCTGCGGCATTGGCGTTGCCTCGGGCTCGGATGCCCTGGAGCTGGCCCTGCGGGCTCTGGGTGTGGGGCCGGGGGATGAGGTCATCACCACGCCG
>JAFGIU010000006.1 GCA_016929445.1 Candidatus Omnitrophota bacterium | reverse complement strand
GCGCCTTGCGCGTCGGCTCCGAACTCACGCGAACGCGAAATAGCTAGCTGCACAACGGTCGCGCCCAACGGCGCCACAATGGCCATGGCCAAAAGCGCTAAAAGATTGCCCGGGCCGTCTTCGCTGTTGCGGCCGCCAAAACCGAAAATCGCGGCCCAGCGAATCATAGTGGCGAGCAATGTAATGGCGCCGGCAATGGTGGCGGCCACACACATCACGAGAGTGTCCCGGTTCCTGATATGACCCAACTCGTGAGCAATGACTCCCTTGAGCTCGTCGTGATCCATGAGAGCCATGAGGCCTTGAGTCACAGCCACGGCACCGTGGGCCGGGTCCCGGCCCGTGGCAAAGGCGTTGGGCGCGGCCTGCGGCAAAACATAAACCTTGGGCGTGGGGATCTGGGCGCGCATCGCACACTCTTCCACAATACCGAAAAGCTCCGGAGCTTGATGCCGCTCAATGGGCTGCGCACGATACATCGCAAGCACAATACGATCGCTAAACCACCAACTTCCCACATTCATCCCGATCGCGAGCAAGAAGGCAAAGCTCGCACCAGCCCCCCCGCCGATGGCCTGCCCCATCCATATCAAAATCACCGTTAAAACTGTGAGTAACACCCCTGTACGCATGGTGTTCATCGAAGATACCCCTTGGTTTTCAAAATAATCTTCACGCCACTGGCGTTGACCTTTTCTGACTGCATGAGAAATCTGATGTAACGCAGGCGCTCCACATCACGGCTGCAATAGAGACGGCTTTGGCCAGCCGTGCGTGTTGGAGACAGAACTCCCAGACGATCAAGCTGGCGCAGAGTCCAAACAGGCAATTCCACAAAACGGCAAACGACACTAATCGTGTAGACTGGCTCGTCCGGAGCTACCCTAAGATGAAAACGCTTATCAACTTCCCATTTGGCTTGCTTCATTTTTGTCCCGCCATTATCTCAGATCGGCCTCAGTCATGTAGATTATACAGAAAATCTCATCCAGTCAATCAGATTTTCTAACAGAATCCCCCCGTGTTTCACCGCTGTTCCACGGTGTCAGGCACCGGTGCCTGGCACCGGTGCCTGACACGGAAACGGAAACGGCGCTTGGTTGACTTTGGTATCGGGGTCTGTTAAAACTCCGGCATGTCTTCGCAACGCAAAGAAATCCAGGGGCTTCTCAAGCTGGCAGTCGAAGCTGCACACGCAGCAGGACTGGTTCTGCGCAAGAACTACGGGCGTGTGCAACAGATCGACTACAAGGACGCCACGGGCCACGAAATCAATCCAGTCACGGAGATTGACCGCCTGGCCGAAGAAACGGTCCTCCAGGTGCTCCGCGCCCATCGCCCCAAAGACGATATCCTCAGCGAGGAACAAGACTTGAAGCGTACAGGCAGCTCCCACCTCTGGATCCTGGATCCCCTGGACGGCACAGTCAATTACGCGCACGCCTATCCCCGATTCTGTGTTTCGCTGGCACTGCTATTGGAAGGAAAACGCAGCGTGGGCGTGATCTACGACCCGATGATGGAGGAGCTCTTCACCGCCGCTCGCGGAGAAGGCGCCCAACTCAACGGCCAAACCATCCACGTCTCCCCCATCCAGGAACTCAAACGCTCCCTGGTCTGCTCTGGTTTTGCTTACGACCGGCGTGAACGCGCAGCATTCTATCTTTCCTTCTTTAAAGCTTTCATCGAACGTACTCACGGCGTGCGCCGCGACGGCTCCGCAGCCCTGAATCTGGCCTATACAGCGGCCGGACGCTTTGAAGGCTTTTGGGAGTTTGGGCTTTCTCCCTGGGATATTGCCGCAGGCTGTCTGTTGGTGGAGGAAGCAGGCGGACGGATCACCAATATGGCAGGGGGTCCCTGCGAGCTCGACGGCAAAGAAATACTCGCAAGCAATGGCCTGATCCATGAGCCAATGATTTCTGTAATAAGTGAGGTTTTGAGCGCCTGGAGCGCCTGAGCCTCCGTTGACTTAAGCTGCAAATTGTGGTATAGTTAAGTAGTTTTTAAGGATTACAAAAATGCCAAACGATCGCGAAGACCTCGAATTCCAAATCTCCTTCTTTGAAGGGGTTCTGAGACGCCAGCCGGAAAGTGTCCAAGCTCTGAGCGCCCTGGGTGAGGCCTACACCTGTGTGGGAAAGTTCCGGCAAGGGCTGGCAGTGGACCAGCAGCTGGCGCGGCTAAGGCCTAATGACCCCGTGGTTCACTACAATCTGGCCTGCGACTACTCCCTGCTCAAACAAACAGCCCCTTCCATCCGCGCCCTGGAACGAGCCCTGCGCCTCGGCTATGACGATTTCGATTTATTGGAAAATGACCCGCATCTCAATTACGTGCGCCGCAGCGTCCGCTACAAAGAACTGCTCGCAAAGGCCTTTGCACAGCGTCAAAAAAGCAACGAACTATAGCACTCCATCTGCTCCTTGGTCTTAACTCCCGGCGCCCCGTTTCCAATCCGCTGCCCTTCCAATTGCACCAACGGCATCACTCCCATCACCGCATTGGTGAGAAAGGCCTCATCTGCATCGAGCACATCACTCAAAAGCAACGACTCCTTGGCATAATCCCAACCCCACTCCACAATCTTTTCAACGACCAGAGAACGGGCAATCCCCGGCAAAGCCCCGTCTTCTAAAGGCGGCGTCTTCACACACCCATTCTTCACCACAAAAAGATTGCTCACACTCCCCTCTGCAAGAAAACCGCGTGAGTTTTGGAGCAGGCCTTCAAACACGCCTCGTTCGCGCGCCTGGCGCCGCGCCAAATAATCACCAAAATAGTCGAGTGTCTTGTAACGGCAAAGCTTAGAACTCTCATCGCGTTGCGCCGGAACCAGCGCCGCGCCCACTCCCTGAGAGTAATGCTCAGACGTATAAGCAATGCCTTCTTGAACCCGGAACTCCCACGCGGCAGACTTGCCCTCGCCTCCGGTCGCAATCAAGCGCAAGACTCCTTCTTCAATATTGGACTCAGAGACGCGCTGCACCGCTGCAGCACGAAGTTCGTCTTTTGGAGGAAGAGGGGAAAATCCCAAGGCAATCCATCCGCCGCAGAGACGCTTGAGATGGCGGTCTAAAAGAGGAATACGTCCGCGCGAAATGCGCATGGTTTCGAAGAGACCGGAGGGCATACACTCAGACTGATGTACTGGTTGAGCGGGTACTGGGTGTTTGGGGGGTTTGGTTTCAGGCACCATCGTCATCCCGGGGAGCTCTTCGCATTCGCTCTGGGTAAACTCCGCGACGTGGGGATCTGTTTTCCACAAAGATGGCTTCGCACTGCTCGCCACGACACACGGATGGCACGCCGCCGGAGCCCAACGCGCTCACTTCACCCCCCAACACCTGCAGAAACGCTGCGGCCTTGTGCAGAGTCTCCTGGTACTCGGCATCCGGATCCGAATCCGCCACAATCCCTCCGCCCACATGCAAATAGCCCTTGTTGCCTTGGGCAAGAATCGTACGGATCACAATCGAAAAATCCATATTACCAGCCCCGGAAATCCAACCGATTGAACCGGTGTAAAGGCCTCTTCCCAAAGGCTCCAGTTCCTCGATGATCTGCATGGCCCGCACCTTGGGCGCGCCGCTAATAGATCCACCGGGGAAGGTGGCCCTCAAACAATCCACCGGCCCTGTTCCTTCCCTCAACTGCCCCGCAATGGTAGAAACCAAGTGGTGAACCGTGGCATAGGATTCCAATTCCGCCGAACGCTCCACACGCACACTCCCGGGCTTACAAACACGCCCCAAATCATTGCGCTCCAAATCCACAATCATCACATGCTCAGCCGCGTCCTTGGTGCTTTGCAAAAGCTGCGAGGCCCGCACCCGGTCTTCATCGTTTGTTGCCCCGCGCGCCGCAGTTCCCTTGATGGGCCGCGTCTCCACTCGGGATCCCTGGACGCGCAAGAAACGCTCCGGACTCAAACTCAAGACCGAAAACCCCGGATAGTTCAGAAACGCACCAAAAGGCGCGGGGTGTGCTGTGCGCAAAGCTGCGTAGAGCTCCACCAGATTCCGGCCGGGCAACTCGAATACAAATTGATGGGAAAGATTCGCCTGATAGATTTCACCGGCCGCGATGAGCTCCTTGCAGCGGGTGATCATTGTGCGGTAGTCTTCGCGGGCCATTCGGGGCTCCGGCCTCTGAGAGCGGCTGAAATAGCGGCGCACCTCTGGAAGGGGACGGCAGATGTTAAGGAGACTCACGAGCTCCTGGAAGACCGCATCCGGATCACTTCCCTGGCCCGGTGTGACACACAACCAAGCCTCGCGCGTGCGGTGATCCCATGCCAAAAGACGATCGTACCAGCAGAACACCATGTCCGGCTGCGGCGGGCTGTCCTTCTTAACTCGCGGTACCTGCTCTATCCGTTCGCGCAAACCATAACCCAAATAGCCCACAGCCCCGCTTGTAAAAGGAATCCAATCCGCGGCTTGCTCAGTACGCGTTTCTTGAAGCAAGATTTGCAACTGTTCGAAGGGATCTCCTTGCAAAAGGCGGGTGTGGCCTCGGCCACCGGACTCGCGCCGCTTCCACAACCTCAACTGTGTGCCTTGGGCCGAGAGAACCTGATAGGGGGCCCATCCCATATAGGAAAACTGCCGCAAGTCTGCAGGCCCGGCCGGAACGGGACCGCTATCCAACAACGCACTGTGCGGCTCGCGCAACAAAGGCCACGCAAGCTCAAACAGATCCGCGCAATCTCGCAGAAGATTGCTGGGCAGCTTTCGTATGATGGGGACGGATAAGGGCATCTGCTAGGGCTCTCCGAAGAACCCTAATAGCCTAGCAGATTCGGAGAAAAGGGGCCAAGGGGGGACGGACCTCGCATAACTCATTGGGAGGCAGCGGGTAATTGAGAACCGTCCCTGGTTAAAGGGATTGTTCGAGGGGTAGGGCGAGGTCTGCCTCGGCAGCTACACGGCCTATCCCTAGTATCCGCCGCATCCATGCTCTCATATCGATACGGGGCTCAAAACGTCGCAGTTCTGCTTCCGCCCAGTTTCTTGTTTGTGGGTTCGGGGATGCGGCAAACGCTTGCAAAGCTGTCTTCATTTTTGCAACTACAGTCTCTGGAAACGGATAAACATGATGCACAGGTAGACATACCTGCAAGAGATTAATCTGAAACCTTTGCCGGGCGGCATTGGTGGGCTGCGCCAGAGCCCCGGAAAGAAAGTCTTTAAAATCATCTTCGTTCAACAGCGTCTGAAACAATCTCGGCCGTTCCATAATTTTCTCATGCAACTCCTCAATCAAAAGCAGCGCAGTCTGCGGATGAGCCACTTCCATAAATCGGAACAATCCGCTCAACATCAGCGTATTCCTGCACAGGTCAGGAAAATCATTGTTTGTGTCTGCAATAGACATATGCCAGATAAAATCAAATAAACCTGGGGCGTTCTCTTCACCGGATACCCAAAGTCCGGCAACGACTGCTTCAACATTCGTATCCTGTTCCCGCACAACAATCTCAGCCAGGGACTGAAGCGCACTTGCCGAGGCTTCCCGGAGAACCTCGCTCAGACTGTATCGGTCAAACGCAACCTGCCTCAGAGCACTCCTTAAATCACAATAACCCGCCTGAAATAAATCCGGATAAGCGGAAATCCTCAACGCCTCCAATTCATCGGGTTCCTCTGTGGCCCGCGAAAACAAAATCTCCTGACGTAAGGGATTATTATCACCGGCCGCAACCGTACGCACTAAAGCCTGCCGGAATCCCCAATCTTCATCGCCGGAACGGAAGATTCCCACCAGCAAATCGATGGGCGGATTTCCACACAAACTCAAGGCGATCGCCGCGTCCTGGCGCGCCGCTTTGAGTTTCGGATCCGTAATCCCGCTTCGATTCACAAGGGTTACCAGCCGATTATATCCCTCCGGATGCCCAGACATCACCCGCGCAATGGCCCGCCGAACCACAGAAGAATCTGCAGACTTATACATAAGAGCGGTTTCCAAGACATCCCAATCCTCCAGATCAGCCAAATATTCAGCAGTCTGTATCCGGAGATCGATTAGCCCCCTGGGATCTCGTGTAAAATACCGGTTCAGGTCTCTGTTACGGTTCCGGATCTCACCAAGCAAAACCTGCCGTGCAGTCGCCTGGCCCAAAAGCTCCCGAACAACAAGTCTCTTTACATCAAGATTTTCGCCAATCGTCCCAAATACTCTATAGAGTTCAGCCTGGGCTGCCGCACTTGCGTTTTCCGCATCCTGCATTCGAGCAATCTCAACCAGAGCGGTGGCCACTGCTGAACGAATTTCATCAGCCTCAGGAAGAGTCCAATTAAGCGCTCCGGCGAAACGCCCAAAAAAGTACTTTATTGAAGACGAATCAAGGCTCCCCTGACGATCCAAGAAGCCTGCGCCAGGCTCTTCAATTAGAGCCTCAACCAAATCCAAACAGAATGCGCGAACAGAATCAAGTGAAGGCGCGTCTTCATTGCTTATCCGGCTGAATCTTTCCAGCAAAGACCCGGACTGGCCGACGGCTTCAGCAATCGCAAGACCCTCCGTCTGTGGATGGGGTTGATCAGAAAGTAGACGCATCAACTCCGGAGAAAACCGAACCAGATCCAGCTGTGAAGCATTGTTCCCAGCCACATCCCTAATAATCTGTTGCTCCCGGGACACAACCTGTCTGTCAGCATCCTCTGTAAGAATTGTAATGAGGTAAACCCAGCCGCTGGAAGTCAAGAAAAGAGCATGTGCCGCATCCTTGCGTGCCGTTTCATTAACCTCTTCTGTTACCAAAATGTCCCGCAACAACCGGGCAACCCTTTCTTGATCCTCCTCCAACTCTAAACCGAGCAAAAAGTATTTCAGAACAGCGCTGGATACTAACGGAGCACCCTCATCAATTGCGACATGCACATTTGTATCCAAAACCTCATCGAACCTCCGGATCAAGTTGAGCAGTGCCGCTTTTGCGACTTCATCTGCCAGCAGGGCAGCCTGCTTCCGGGCCTGCTCTTCCAGATCATTTCGCGCCTCAATCCCCTCTCTAACAGCCTTCGTATTTTCAACAAGGCCTAATAGATATTGCCAATATTTCGCATCACCCCGAACTCCAGGATCTCTCAGTGAATACAGCATCAAGTGGCTGGGAACAACCTGTTCCGCCCACTCACCCCCCTGGTGCCACAGAGACTCTCTGAGAATCGCCTCGGTGTGCGTAATGCCTGTCCCCGCCGTTCCCCCAATCCAATGATCCAACTCATGCGAGATTGCCTGCATTACAAGTCCCGGGTTGAGATTTGCTGGGTTGCATGCATCCTTTATAAAAGACATCGGAACATTAAGGACAATAGTTCCATCGTCTTCATAAGAAAAGCAGTAAACGGGCCTGCCTTCCCAGAAACTTGCACCTTGCCCGAAATCCGCAATATAGCCCAAAGTCCCCGGCCAATTAGTCAAAGTAATTTGAAGGCGAACGCGCCGGCCTCCAGATTCGGCGCTTTCGTCTCGCAATAGCCGTTCAATGAGCGCCGCATGGGGTGAAGGCGAATTCGCCGCCTTCCCTCTGGCAACTTCATCGAGAAGTCGCCGATGCTCCTCTGGAAACTGCCTCACATGGAAGGGCTGACTCATTGCGGATGTCTGAATGAATTCGACCAGAGCCGCTTTCTGATCCCCGCTCAAACTCGTTCCAGGGGATCTGCGCGTTTCAACCGGGAAACTCTTCGCAACCCCTGAGGTTGCCAAGGCCTTTTCAATCCACGCCTCTATCTTCGCGACAATTCCCGGACCCACCTGGGTCTCATTCTGTAAGGCTTGGCGGATTCGGGAATCTGCCAAGACTCTCTGAACCTGACTTAGCAATTCTCCGGCCCCTGCCCAGGTGCTCGCCCTTTCACTGAAGCCAGCCTCAAAAAGTCCCCCCCCTATCTCCGCGTGTGAGCCGCCGTTACCCGACTCCGGCGCCTCTTGCGCTGCAACCGCAAGCATCAGGAGAGTCATCTGAACCGGCACCGGGCTCCCCCCGGCAAGCGGCCTCAACGCATCCATCAGTTCTTGGTTTCCAGCCAAATTTTGGAAGCGCCGGAGATTTTCGGTACGCAAAGCCCAGTTACGAAGCTTTTGGGAATCCGCTGAATTAAGACCAAAGGCGGGAATGGTGGCGAGTTTGTCTGCCGGAGGCACAGGCGCAGCAAAAGCCACACCACTGCCCGTCCAGAGGAACATGGAAATGAGATATGCGGCTGGGAGGCGATGGCCCCACCTGCGGACAAGGTCCTTCACGTACCGTGGGTCTCCGTTCTTTATTCGTTATTCTGACAAGAAAATAAGTCTAGAGGATAAGGAAAAGTATAGCATATGGGGTGCCATCGGCAAGAGTTTTTTTATTTCTTTATTTTGTTTATTTTCAGGGGGCCTTGATACACTTGAGGGCAACTCGGACAGCTTCTTCGGGAGTGAACACGGAGTGCACGCCCAGGCGTCTTCCTTTGGTGCCCAGCGGCCCCCAGGTCTCCACGCCGATCACGGGCTTGCCGGACTTGAGAGCAAAAGCAATCTCGGACAAAGTGCCATAGCTCCCGCCGATGGCAATGAGTACTATCGAGGACTTCACGATAACCAGGTTCCGGGCCTCGCCCATGCCTGTCACGATAGGAATGTCCACATAGGGATTGGCCGCATCGGCACTGTCCTCAGGCAGGACGCCCAGGGTCAGGCCGCCGGCCTTCTTGGCGCCCTCGCACGCAGCCTCCATCACTCCCCCCAGACCCCCGCAAATAAGCACAGCACCGCCCTCTGCAAGGCCCTGTCCGACCTTGCGGGCAAAATCCATCAGCTTGGGCTCCACTTCAGCCTGGCCTATCACTCCGATAATCGGTTTAATCGACATAGAGCATCTCCAGTTTCACCTAGCCCGGATCTTGCACGAGTCTTCGTCGCGAAACACCGGAACTGCGTGGCAATGCAAGGCACACGACCAAGGCCCCCGGAGGAATAGCCGGAGGCTATTTCGAGGACGGCCGCGGGAGTGCAACGCAGCAGTGGCGTGCAGTTCCGGCGTTGCAGCAGAACGGCTCGCGCATGATTCGGGCTAATAATCTTCTTCGGGATCAGAGGGAAAGAGTCCACCGCCCTGGGGCATGGAGAGCACTAAATAGCGATTAAAGAACTCCACCACTCTCTGCTCGTAATCCTGGGGATAAAGAGCAAAACCTTCGAGATGCGCCGCCCCGGGCACCAACCACAACTGCCGGGGTCCTCGCGCCGCATCGTACAAAGCCTGGGCATCAGAGGGAAACATCCGGTCATCCTGCG